>JBAVIK010000264.1:0-3586 GCA_049686815.1 Acidimicrobiia bacterium
GATAGCCCATTGTTGCCAGGACCAGTGGAATGGCATTGGGTTTGGGACGCAGCGCCATGTACAACGACCACGTGGTCAACGCGATGTATCCCGCCAGTCGGAGCGGTGCGAGATCGGTTCCCATGGCGCGACTCAGCTCGACGAAACCCAGAGCCGGAATCGTCACCGCAAAGAGAATTGCTACATACCGGTGGAACCTCTCCTGCGCTTCCACCGGCGCGCGCGAACTCACCCCGACCTATCGGCACTTCTTGAGAAAAATCTGTAGGGCGGTGAACCCTTTTTCAGGTCTCGAGCCCAACCAGCAGCCGCACCATCCTTGCTGTGGCTCCCCAGAGGGTGTCGCCTTCGAGGTCGTAATACCACACCTTCCACCCGTTCCAGGGGATGTTCCACCACGACCCCGAATCGGCCAGGTCTGCCAACAACGGGGTATAGATCTTGACGACCTCTCGCTCCGAGGGGACAAGGGTGAACGGGGAAGTGACACGGCCGACCACCGGGATGACCATGGGGGTGAACTCGACGGTGTCGATCGGGGGCAGAAATCCGAGAATTTCCACTGCTTCGGGCTCGATTCCGACTTCTTCGTGCGTCTCCCGGAGGGCTGTCCCCACGGGCCCGCCGTCGCCGGGTTGGGGCCGGCCCCCCGGAAACGAGATGTGCCCGGCGTGGGTCGGCATGGTGTCCGGGCGCTTGGTCAATACGATCCGGACCTGCCCGGATTCGTCCTCATATAGCGGTGCCAGCACAGCTGCCATCGGTTTCTCGCCGGGGTCGGGTTGGTCATGAACTAATCGCAGCTGATCCCACATGTGGTTGTGCAGGTTAAGTCCCCCGATAACCTGAGCCGATGCCTAGGGGCCAACTCGAGACCGATCGGCTCGTTCTTCAGCGTTTTGCGCGCCGCGACGCTGCCACGCTGGACAACGCGATCCGGGCCTCGCTGCCCGACCTCAATCAGTGGCTCCCATGGGCCCGCATGGACTACACCAGTGGTGACACTTCCGCGTTCATACGCGAGTCTCTGCAGGCGTGGAAGGAAGATCGTGCCTGGGACTACTCGATTCGACTTCGCGATGAGCCTTCGCGCCACCTCGGCAACATCTCCATCTGGACCGTGTCAAAGCTTGGCAAGATCGCTGAGATCGGATACTGGGTGAGATCTGACGAGACCAGTCGCGGGATATGCACCGAGGCTATGGACCGTCTCCTCTTGGAGGCATACGACTCGCTCGGATACCACAAAGTCATACTCCGGATAGCGGTTGGAAATGACGCGTCAGACCGTGTAGCCCAGAAGCTCGGTTTCACCCGAGAAGGGATCCTCCGCGAAGAGTTGTTGATCAGGGGCAATTGGGTGGACCATTCTCTCTGGTCCCTTCTCGACCGCGAATACCGCGCCATGCGCCGCAGCGAAGCCAGCAGTTAGCTGTGATCAGCCCCCGCTGGCTATGACCCGGGACGCGTCGCCCACAAAGGTGGCGATGGCCGGGAACAGTCCGATGGCGACCGTCAGCGCCACCGATACTCCCAGTGCGAGACGCAGCGAACCCGTCGGTGCATCTTCAACGTCCTCGGGAAAATCGCCGGTCGGGTCATCGAGCCATACGCTCTTGACCACACGTGCGTAGTAGTAGAACGCGATGACAGCGTTGATAGCGGCGATGACGGCTAGCACCACCGTTGCCGTGCCTCCGGCGATGATCACCGAGCGGAACATGGCGAATTTGGCAAACCAACCAGCCAGGGGTGGAATCCCGGCAAGACTGAAGAAGAAAATGGCAATGGCAACTCCGATGCGCCCATCCACTTTCGCCAAGCCTGCCCAACCGTCGACCTCACCCGACTGTGTCTTCTTGGCAGCAGCGATGACCACTGCAAAGGCGCCAAGATTCATCACGGCGTAGATCACCAGATAAATGACAGTGGCCGAGAAGGCCTCTCCGAGATCCGAACCGGCGACGCCAGCAGCGGCAAACGGAACCAGCATGAACCCCGCTTGGGCGATCGATGAGTAGGCAAGCAGCCGCACGATGTTGCTTTGACGCAGTGCCCCCAGGTTTCCAATCGTCATCGAAAGCGCTGCCAGCAGCCAAAGTGCAGGGGCCCATATGTCCCGCAGGTCTGGAAGGGCCAGATACATCACCAAGAGCATCGCCACGAACCCGGCAGCCTTGGAGTTGACCGACAGATAGGCAGTGATGGGCGTGGGGGCACCTTCATAGGTGTCGGGCGCCCAAAAATGGAATGGAACAGCGGAGATCTTGAACCCGAATCCGACAATTACAAACAGAACCGCCATGATCATCGCCGGCTCGTCAGCCATGCCACGGGTCGCCTCTCTGAGACCGGCAAAGGACACCTCGCCCGTCAGGCCAAACAGAAGCGACATCCCGTACAAGAGGATTGCGGTCGAGAGAACCCCGAGTATGAAGTACTTCATAGACGCCTCGTTGGACTTGACGTCACCCTTGCGCCAACCGGCCAGCAGGTAGAGAGGGCCTGTGACCAGTTCGAGACCTATGAACAGGACGATCAGGTCGCGCGAAGAAGCCATCACCAGTGAACCCAAGAGCGATGCCAACAGGAGGAAGTAGTACTCGCCCTGGTAGTAGCGATCTGACTCGATGTAGTTGACCGACATCAGGAACACGATGTAGGCAGCAACCAGGAAGAGCCCTTTGAGGACCACGGCGAAGGTGTCGACGACATAGGAGCCGTCGAACATCGAGATCACCTCGTCGTTGATCACCAATATGGCCAGTGGGACGAGAGCCAACGCCGTACCCGCCACGGCAATGGTGGCCGTCCAGTACTTCTTCTCCCTGGGCACGATGAGATCGACGGCCAACACCGCCAGCAAAGTGGCGACGACGATCAGCTCGGGGGCTATCGCCAGGTAGTCGATCTCGAACGACAAGTGGTCAGCCTCCGATCAGGGTTCGAGCGGCCGCGGTTGATTCAGGATCGAATGCCATGTTGACCAATGCAGTCACGGTGTCGGTGGTGGCTTCAAAGATGAGTTTGGGGAAGAACCCGATCAAGACGATCAGGACGATCAACGGGACCCAAGCAGCCATCTCGTACCCGTCGACGTCTTTGAAAGCGTGGCCGTCCCACTCGCTCTTGGGCTCACCGAGGTTGACCCGTTGCAACATCCACAGCATGTAACCGGCGGTCAACACCGTACCGATCGCCCCCAAGACCATCGCAGTCCGGAATACACCCAACGACAACCCGGGAAGCGGGTTGTAGGCACCAACCAGCGACATGAACTCCCCCCAGAACCCAGCGAGACCCGGGAGCCCCAGAGAAGCCATTGCCGTGAACGCAAGGATCCCGCCCATCACGGGAAGGATCTTGATGTTCCCGCCGAGACGGGCCATGTCTCTCGTGTGGTACCGATGATGCATGGACCCGGCCAGGAAGAAGAGAAGCCCTGTGATCAAACCGTGGGCCACCATCCCAATGATCGCAGCGTTGATACCGATATCGCTCAGTGTGGCAATTCCCAGCATCACAAATCCCATGTGACCCACCGACGAGAAGGCGATCAGACGTTTCATGTCGGTCTGCGCGAGAC
>JBAVIK010000265.1:0-1808 GCA_049686815.1 Acidimicrobiia bacterium
AGAACATCGTTCAAGTAATCGAGCTTCGAGATGATTCCGGGGAGATCGCCGTATCCATCGCCGTTGGAATCGGCAAAGCTGAGCGGGTAGATCTGATAGAAGGTCGCTTCGCGCCACCATGACCCACCGGGGTTTGGACCACTCGTAGACATCCGCTGAAGTTAAGTCGCACCGCATCCGGTGTTGGTTGATCAACCTGCGTCGATCCCATCGCGATGAGGAGGGCCTGAGAGCTCCGAACCGCCACCCACGGGGTCTCGCGTAGGTTCTGGGAATGACCGATTGCACCAACCCATCTACCACGTGGCACAAGGTCGCCGACCTCGATGAGCTTCCCGAAGGCCGGGTCAAAACGGTTCATGTCGGTCGGCGGAGTCTGGCCCTGGCCCACTACCAGGGGAGCTATGGGGCACTGGACAACAAATGCCCTCACCAAGGTGGGCCACTCGGTGAGGGATCCATCGAACACGGATGGTTGCGCTGTCCCTGGCACGGCTACGACTACAACCCGCTCGACGGACGTCCGCCCGAAGGCTTCAGCGACGCCCCGTCTTGTTTCCAAACGGAGGTGCGCGAGGACGGGGTCTATGTCGCTGTGCCACCCGAAGTGCCCCATCAACGGACCGTTAGCGACGTTCTGGTCGAGACGATGGTCAACGCAGGTGTCACCCATGTCTTTGGGATGGTCGGTCATTCCAATCTCGGGTTTGCCAACTCGATGCGCGAGGCGGAGCTACGTGGAGATCTCACTTTCATCGGTATCCGTCACGAGGGTGCTGCGGCCTTCGCCGCCAGCGCGTTCGGCAAGCTCACCGGGGGATTGGCAGCCTGCTTTGGCATCGCCGGGCCGGGCTCGACCAATCTCCTGACCGGGCTCTACGACGCCAAAGTCGACCGTGCTCCGATCCTGGCGATCTCGGGTCAGGTTCCATCGAAGGACAAGGGTCGCGGGGCCTTTCAAGACCTCGACATCCAGTCGGCTTTCGCCGATGTCGCTGCATTCTCAGAAACCGTCAACGCCGGGAGTGACCCGGCCGAGTTGATGACGTTGGCGTGCAAGACGGCTCTGGTGGATCGCGACGTCGCCCACCTGATGTTGCCCGACGAGGTGCAACAGCTGGCCAGCGATGCCGGGGCCGGCTCACTGGTCGGAAGGACCGGCGCCGAGACGATGGCACCACCTGCCGAGTCTTTGCAGAGAGCCCTGGAGGTGATCGCCTCGGCCGAGCGTCCACTGTTCATCGTTGGGGCGGGTGCCAGACAGAACATGGCCCCGATCATCGAATGTGCCGAAGCGATGGGGGTGCCCGTGGTGACCACGTTCAAGGCGAAAGGTCAGATCAGCGACTCCCATCCGCTGGGATGTGGTGTCCTCGGTCGCAGTGGAACCCCGATCGCATCTTGGTTCATGAACGAGAGCGATGTCCTGATCGCGTTTGGTGCGTCGTTCTCCAACCACACTGGAATCGCCGACTACAAGCCGATCGTCCAGGTCGACCACGACCCGATGGCACTGGGTCGGTTCCATCCGGTGGAGGTGCCGGTCCTGGGTGACGTCGGCGTCACGGCACATCTCCTTCAGCAGAACATGCCGGAGAATCACATGTTCCACGACCGGACCGATGAGGTGGCTCAGCGTTGGGCGCTGTGGCGTGCCGAGAAAGAGAGCCGGCGCAACGACGATTCGGGGGCCGGGATCAACTCGGCTTCGATCTTCGATTCGTTGTCCCGGCTGGTCGACCCCGATGCGGCGATCGCGGTCGACGTGGGCAACAACACCTACTCGTGTGGCAGGTACTTCGACGTCG
>JBAVIK010000266.1:0-18002 GCA_049686815.1 Acidimicrobiia bacterium
CTGCCAAGGGATTCGCCTTCCAGCATGATCTCTGCCTGCGTGTCGTCCACCACGAAGGTAGCTGGAACCCCCGGGTGATCGACGCCAGGTACTCGAATCTGGCCGGTGAATTTCACCGATTCATACCCATTTGCAACCGAATCTGTTGAATTTCAGGAGGTCACGATCCCACTTCGAGATGGAAAGTCAAGCCTAACGGCCATCTGGTCAGATGTAGGCCTCTAGCGGCGGGCAGGCACAGACCAGGTTCCGATCTCCAGCAGCGCCGTCGATACGGCCGATAGGGGGCCAATACTTGGTCATCCTCAGATTCTGGACGGGGAAGGCGGCCACCTCCCGGCTATAGGGTCTCGTCCACTCATCTGACGCCACATCCTCAGCGGTGTGCGGGGCGTTGCGCAGGGGGTTATCGTCACCCGGCCACTCGCCTGAGCCAACGCTATCGGCTTCAGCACGGATAGCGATCATTGCGTCGCAGAATCGATCGATCTCCTCGAGAGTCTCTGACTCGGTGGGCTCGACCATCAGAGTTCCGACAACGGGAAACGACAACGTCGGAGCATGAAACCCGTAGTCAGCGAGCCTCTTGGCGACGTCCTCGGCCGTCACGCCGGTCCGTTCGGTGACAGGGCGCAGGTCGATGATGCACTCATGGGCCACCCGTCCCTCTGAACCTGTGTAGAGGACCGGGAAGAACGGGTCGAGACGTCGGGCTATGTAGTTCGCCGACAAGATGGCGACCTTTGATGCATGAGCCAACCCATCGGGCCCCATGAGACGGACGTAGGCGTACGGGATCGGGAGGATCCCGGCCGATCCAAAGGGAGCCCCCGAGATCGGGCCAACCCCGCTGGACGGCCCGGCTCTATCGAGAAGTGGATGATTGGGAAGGAAGGGGGCGAGATGCGCTTTCGCTCCCACCGGGCCCACCCCGGGGCCACCGCCGCCGTGTGGGATCGTGAATGTCTTGTGGAGATTCAGGTGTCCGATGTCGGCTCCAAACTGGGCTGGTCGGGCCAGCCCAACCAATGCATTGAGATTGGCGCCATCTACATAGACCTGACCACCGTGAGAGTGGATCGTCTCGGTCAGCTTCAGGACCCCCTCTTCGAAAACGCCATGAGTCGACGGATACGTGACCATCGCTGCGGCGAGCCGATCCGAATTGGCTTCAGCCTTGGCCCCCAGGTCGTCGAGGTCGACGTTGCCGGCTGCGTCGGTGGCGACCACCACGACCTTCATTCCTGCCATGACTGCCGACGCTGCGTTTGTGCCATGGGCCGACGCCGGAATGAGACATACATCCCGGTGATCATCGCCCCTCGAGCGGTGATACGCGGCTATCGCCAGAAGCCCCGAGAGTTCACCTTGTGAACCTGCATTTGGTTGGAGCGAAACTGTGTCGTATCCCGTGATTGCGGCGAGGTAGCCGGCTAGCTCATCGATGAGCTCGTGGTAGCCCTCGGCCTGGTCGGGTGGCGCGTATGGATGGACTCCGGCGAATTCAGGCCAGGTGATAGGGACCATCTCGCTCGTCGCGTTGAGTTTCATCGTGCACGAACCAAGCGGAATCATGCTTCGATCCAGAGCCAGGTCGCGATCGGCCAGCTTGCGGAGATAACGAAGCATGGCGTGTTCGGATCGATGGACAGAAAAGACCGGGTGGGTCATATACCCGGTTTGGCGTTCCAAGCGGGCAGGCACTCCACGCGGAGGATCCACGACTGGTTTGCCGTCAAACACATCCAGCACCTTCACCAGCAGTTCTTCATCAGTCTTCTCGTCGAGAGCGATTCTGACGTGATCCTCGTCGACCAATCCGAGGTTGAAACCAGACTTCTTGGCTCGATCAACGATCTCCGAAGCCGCACCCGGTGTGGCAACAGTCAGTGTGTCGAACCATGTCTCGTTCACCACTCGATATCCAGTCGAGGACAAACCGCCGGCGAGGGCGGCGGTGAGTCTATGGATTTCACCGGCGATCGCCTTGAGGCCCTCGGGCCCATGCCAGCAGCCATACAGACCAGCCATGACCGCCAACAGCACCTGGGCAGTGCATACGTTTGACGTCGCCTTCTCCCGACGAATGTGTTGTTCGCGCGTTTGTAGGGCAAGCCGATAGCCGATACGCCCTACCTGATCCGTTGCCACCCCAACTAGCCGACCAGGCAGGGCTCTCACGTATTGCTCGCGGGTGGCGATGTAGCCAGCGTGAGGACCTCCATATCCCAAGGGGACACCAAAGCGCTGAGCCGAACCTACGACGATATCGGCACCCCACTCCCCTGGAGCTTCCAACATGGTGAGCGCCAACAGGTCGGCGGCCACCACAACGAGAACGCCGGCTTCTCTGAACCTGTCGACCATCTCGGTGTGATCGACGATCGCACCTGAGGACCCCGGGTATTGGAGGAGTACCCCGAAGGCCTGACTCGGATCGACATTTTCGTCGAGCTCAACGACTTCGATGCCGACCGCGTTGGCTCGTGTCTCGACGACTGCTCTGGTGGGAATGTGACAGTCGCGATCTACGTAGAACAGATTGCTGTCTCCCTTATGAAGCCGATTCGCCATCGCCATCGCTTCGGCCGCGGCGGTTGGCTCGTCGAGCAGCGAGGAGTTGGCGACATCCATCCCGGTCAGGTCGGACACCATCGTCTGAAAGTTCAACAAAGCCTCGAGCCTCCCCTGGGAGATCTCAGGCTGATATGGGGTGTAGGCCGTGTACCAAGCCGGATTCTCCAACACATTCCGCTGGATCACGGGGGGAGTGATCGTGTCGTGGTAGCCAAGTCCGATCAGAGATGGAAGGACCACATTCTTGTTGGCGAGCTCTCGAAGACGCTCCACGACCTGAGGTTCACTGAGGGCCGGTGGCAAATCGAGGGTGTTGTCAATGATGGACTGAGGGACAGTTTGAGCGATGAGCTCATCCAGGGAGGCGACGCCCACTGTTGCGAGCATCTTCTCCATTTCATTTGGACGCGGCCCGATGTGCCTATCGGCGAATTTCTCGGTGGGATGGGGCATTTCAGTCTCCGTGATCGACTTGTGCCCTTCCCTGCTGTCGTGTTCTTCAGCGCTGCCTCAGCCGAACGGTCCTGTATGCCTGAGAGTTTCCGGGAAGGCGTTGCCCCTTCGGCGCCTCCTATTGAGGCTCTCCCGACGGCGTCATTGGCATGGTCATCCTAAGCATCACGCTCCACTCAGAGCGATGTCACATAGGCAAACAGAGTCCTATAGCTTTCTCTCTGCCCGATCGGCATGCCCGGTTGGGTGCCAACCCCAACACCCGTAGGGCTGCTCGCCGAATCCCCCATTCAGTGAGGTCACCAGCCCCGGGAGGAGAAGGGCCCCGGCCTTGGCCGGGGCTCTTCGCGTCCGAGTTCAGTGCGATGGCGGCAATGGCGTTTTTGTCGGAGCCAGGCCCACAACAGCAACTGGCAAATTGGACTCTGCGAGGATGTACGAGACCCGATGCCCGTAGAACGGGCGGTCGGTGAGGGCCCGTGTGCTGGCGCCGATGATGAGTAGGTCGAAAGCGCCCGAGTTGGCGAATTCGACGATTTCCTCTTCGGCATTCGGTGCCACCCTCACCCCGGTTGCCACCTGGACACCCAAACGCTCGCCGAAGGCGGCAGCAGCGCCAACCATCTCCTGGCCAGCTCTGAGACTGTCGTCCACGGTTTGGCTCTCGAGAAGGACACCCTGGCCCTCAGGGCGGTTCACGACATGGAGTGCAAACGTGTTGCCCCGTGTGGATGCAGCCAATGAGTAGGCGAATTCCTCCGCTGCGCGTGTCGAGCGAGTCGCCGCCACCGGAACGAGGATTCGAGTGGGTAGCACATCGGCGATCTCTTGATCTGCGGGGAATCGCACGACGATCGACGGAACATCTATGCGTGCGAGGACACGGTCGATCACCGAGTTGAAGGTGCCTTCTCCTGACTCGGTCGCACCCATCACGACTAGGTCGTACCCCAATGCGGCTTCGCGGGCGATGGCTGCCGCCGGATCGCGTGCGAGTCTTCGAATAGTGCGGGCACCCGGCACTCTCGCCAGAACATCATCGGGGTCTCCGGACTCACCTTCGACATGCCTGAAGATCCGTCGCCATAGGCCCGGTTTGGCCAGATCGACAACCAACACCGTCATTTCCGCTTTGGTGAAAACCTCGGCCACCAGCAAGGCGGCATATCGGCTGTTCGCACCTCCACGTGTGGGAATCAGGACACGTCTTGCTCCGAGGATCTCGCTCGACTCACGAAGTTCCTCCTCCTCGAGACGTCTCGCCTCGTCTTCAGGGATCTCCCAGTTGCGCACGACCAGCTTGAGTAGAAGTGGAGCGATCACCGAAGTCATAATCGCCGCGAGCACCATCACCGTGTAGCCGGTCTCACTCACCACACCCAGATTGAGACCAACAATGGCCACGACAATTCCCATCGCACCTAGAGCCGAGAGTCCGGAACCCAGCGCGAGTGCCTCACGTCCACGCACGCCCGCAAAGAAGCCGCCGGCCACCGTTCCAACGATCTTCGCTGCGATCGCCAAGACGATCAACGCCGCTGTCCAAGCGATGACAGTTGGGGTGTTGAGAAGGCCGACATCGACACGCAGCCCAGAGAACGCAAAGAAGATTGGTGCGAAAAACGCTGCCGTGAACGTTTCAAGCAGCGACCTCACCTGGGGAAGCTGATGTCGGAGACCGGCCACGAGGATCCCGACGATGTATGCACCCAAGATCGCTTCGAGATTCAGGGCTTGGGTGATTGCCCCACCAATGAGAGCGGCGACCAGGGTTATCGAGACTGCAGCCGTGACTGACGATCCCCTCGCCATCACATATCTGAAGAGTTTGTCCAGGAGCCATCTGATCAGGGTGAAACCGAGTGCAAGCAATACGAGTAGACCGAGGAAAGAGATGAGGAGCCGATCAGGTCGGAACCCGTCCAACGCGATTCCGGAGAGCGCTGCGAGAACGAGCCAACCGACTGCATCCATTGTCATCCCGGCTGCAAGCGTGACCTGCCCGAAGTTTCTCCTCAGGTAGCCGAGATCTTGGAGAATCTTGGCGACAACGGGCAACGCCGCAACGGACAGTGCAAGTGCCAGAAACCCGGCGAACACCGCGCGGTCAACTCCCTCTCCCACAAACGAATCGGGCACTGCGAACGCTGCCCCCGCGGCTGCGGCGAACGGAACGAGCAAAGCTCCTGCCGCCACCGACAACGCCGCACCCCGGTAGCGAGCGATGATGGCGAGATCGGTCTCAAACCCGATCACGATCAACAACATGATCACGCCGAGCCAGGCGAGCCCGAACATCACTGAAGTCACCGAGCCCTCAGCGAACACCCAATCAAATGTCTCCGGAGCGAAACGTCCGAAAATGGTAGGTCCAAGAACTATGCCGGCGAGCAGTTCCCCGACGACCGGTGGCTGCCCAACACTCTTCATGACCCAGCCGAATACGCGGGCAACTCCGACCAACAGGATGAGTTGGACGAGGAATATGAGGACCTCGTGCTCGCTCAGCGGAGCGCTCAGCGATCCGCCCTCAGTCGCGATTAGAAACACGGCAGCAAGTTAGTGCCCAGTTCACACATTGAATCGAAACTCAACGACGTCGTTGGGCTTCATCACGTACGACCGGCCTTCAGTTCGCACCAGGCCTTGAGCGCGGGCCGAAACCCATGTCCCGGAGTCGATCAGCTTGTCGAAGTCGACCACCTCGGCTGCGATGAACCCACGCTCGAAGTCGGTATGGATCACGCCCGCTGCCTCTGGAGCGGTCGCGCCGGTGCGGATTGTCCAGGCCCTGGTCTCCTTCTCCCCACCGGTCAGGTAGCTCTGCAGACCCAGGGTGGCGTAGGCAGCACGAATCACTGCGTCGAGACCCGGCTCATCCTGACCGACCACGTTCAGTAGCTCAGCGCGTTCTTCTGGATCGAGCTCGATCAGCTCTGCCTCGAACTGTGCATCGAGGAACAGCGCCAATGAGGGCCTGACCATTTCGATGAGCTTGTCTCGACGGTCAGAGTCCAACAGGAGGGCTTCGTCGGAGTTGAAGACGAATATCACTGGTTTGGCAGTGAGCAAATGCAGATCGGCAAATTCGTCGGAGCGGCGCATCACATCAGGTACCCGACTCACCATCTCCCCGGAAGCCACGATTGCTCTCAGCCTCTCCATCAGCTCGACCTTGGGTTTCAGGTCGCGGTCGAGTGTCGACTCCTTCTGCAGCTTGGGAAGACGTCTGTCGATGGTCTCCAGGTCGGCGATGGCCAACTCTGTCTCGACAATGCCGATGTCCCGGGTCGGATTCAGCTCGTCTTCAACATGGACAACTGCATCGGTCTCAAACGCCCGCACAACATGACAGATCGCACTGACGTCGCGGATATTGGCAAGGAACTGGTTTCCAAGCCCTTCTCCCCGACTGGCTCCTTTGACCAAACCTGCAATATCAACGAACGTCACCGTCGCCGGGGTGACCCTTGCCGATCGGAACAGCTCGGACAACCGCTGGAGTCTCGAGTCGGGTATCGGCACGATTCCAGTGTTTGGATCGATCGTGGCGAACGGGTAATTGGCAGCAAGTATGCCTGCATTTGTCAAGGCGTTGAAGAGAGTTGACTTGCCGACATTGGGCAAGCCGACGATCCCGATCGATAGGCTCATCGGACGGAGAGGTTAGGGACCCCCTCGGTCTATCTAGCTACCGTCACGGTGATGGAGAAGATCGCGGTCATCGGCGCCGGATCGTGGGGAACGACTCTGGCTTCTCTCGCCGCGCGGTCGGCAGACACTGTGTTGTGGGCGCGGAGGACCGAGCTCGCCGAAATCATCAACGACAGCGGACACAACACTGAGTATCTACCTGGACACCAACTTCCGGATCGACTCAGTGCAACATCAGATGTCAAACAGGCCGTGACCGCGGCGGACGTAGTCGTAATGGCGGTCCCATCGCACGGTTTCCGAGCTGTATTTGCCGAACTGGCGCCGGACATCGGTCCTGAGATCCCAGTGGTCTCTCTAACCAAGGGGATCGAGGAAGGCTCGCTTGCGACAATGACCCAGATCGTCGCCGAAGAAGCGCCCGGCCACGATCAATCGAAGACCGGTGTCCTCACCGGGCCCAATCTCGCCGTCGAGATCATGTCAGGCCAGCCGACTGCAGCGGTGATTGCGATGCCAGACCAAGAGTCCGCGATGAGGATTCAGGAGGCTCTCATGGGCCCCACCTTCAGGGTGTACACCAACGATGACGTCATCGGATGTGAGCTGGGGGGCGCGATGAAGAACGTTATGGCAATTGCGGCCGGCATGTCTGACGGCCTTGGATTTGGAGACAACACGAGAGCCGCGTTGCTGACCAGAGCACTAGCGGAATTGAGCAGACTCGGCATCGCTCTCGGGGGTCGGCCGGCAACTTTCGCAGGATTGGCGGGCATGGGTGACTTGATTGCGACGTGTTCGTCGCGATTGAGCCGAAATCATCAAGTGGGGGCGCGCCTCGCCGGCGGCATGAGTCTGCAACAGGTGATCACTGAGATGAGAATGGTCGCCGAAGGCGTAAAGACCACACGTGGGGTGCTGGGACTGGCTGATCGGGCTGCGGTGGAGATGCCCATAGCCGAGCACGTGGCCATGGTGCTCTATGAGGGCATGACCCCCAAGGATGCAGTTTTGAGTCTCATGACCAGAGAGGCGAGAGCGGAGTAGCGGTGGAGAAGAAAACAGACATCAGGAGACTGCCCGAGCGTGCTGTGGAGGACATTTCAGCGATCCACTCGATTCTGGATGAAGGATTCGTATGCCACGCGGCGTACGTCACCGAAGGTCGGCCCGTAGTGATCCCTACTCTCTACGTCAGAGACAAAGACCGAATCCTGCTGCACGGCTCCAACAGCATGGGTCTGGCACGAGCCGTGAGAGGTGGGTCCCCCCTCAGTGTTGCGGTAACCCACATCGACGGTCTTGTCATCGCTCGATCCGGATTCCACTCCTCGGCGAACTATCGCAGCGTGGTCATCCATGGAGAGGGGCGACTCCTCTCCACACAAGAACAGAGAGCCGCGCTCGACGTCATCGTCGAAAAGCTGGTGCCCGGCCGGGTTGACGATGTGAGACCGCCGACAGACGCTGAGATAGCTCAAACCTCAGTGGTGGAGCTTTCTCTCGACGAAGTCTCAGCAAAGGTGCGCACAGGTGACCCGATCGATGAGCCTGAGGACATCAATACCGGGGTTTGGGCGGGTGTGGTGCCGATGTCATTGGTGCCCGGCCGCCCCATACCGGCGAATGACCTCGAGGCCGACGTCCCCATTCCGGACTATCTGAGGGCCTTTCGACGTTGAACCCAGGTCCGGTGCAACCCAGAAGGGCCCATCGGGGTTCTGATAACTGATGGCAACCACACGAATGCTCTCCACATCTCACGGGACCAACCGTCAAGCTTTCTCCGGCTCGGATTGGGCTCTCTTCGTCGGATTGAGCCTGATATGGGGCTCTTCTTTCCTTTTGATTGCCATCGGACTGGACTCATTCGACCCCGGGTTGGTAACCCTGCTCAGGGTCGGCTTCGGAGCCATCGTCCTGTCACTGTTCCCGGCGGCCCGGAGAAGGACCATCGAACCGGAGGACCGCAACAAGCTGAGAATGCTCGGTTTCGTTTGGATTGCCCTGCCACTGACTCTGTTCCCAATCGCACAGCAGTGGATCGACTCTTCGGTGGCCGGGATGCTCAATGGGGCCACACCCATCTTCACCGCCTTGCTCGCAACCATTCTTCTAAGGGCCCTGCCCGGCCGACTCCAACTCGTCGGTCTGTTTGCCGGCTTTGCCGGAATCATCGCCATTGCGCTCCCCTCGGCAGGAGGCGGCCGTACGGCTGCAATCGGTGTCGCGTTGGTCCTGGTCGCCACGGTCTGCTATTCCATCGCACTAAATGTCGTAACGCCGCTCACTCAGAAGTACGGCTCGCTCCCGGTGATGGCATTCGTCCTCAGGGTGGGTGCGATTCTCACCATCCCCTACGGTCTCTACGGCGCGACACAATCCAGCTTCTCTTGGCCATCGATGCTGGCCATGTTGGTACTCGGTATCGTCGGGGCAGGCCTCGCTTTCTACATGATGGGTCTCTTCAATAGTTCAGTCGGGGCCACCAGGTCGGCATTCATTACCTATGCGATCCCCGTTGTTGCCCTGGTTCTAGGAGTGGTCGTCAGGAATGAGCTCGTGGCACCGGTCGCCGTCATCGGTGTGGTACTGGTGATCGTCGGGGCGTTTCTCGCCTCACGACGCGAGGTGTGAATCAAGCAGCTCCCACCTCAAGCAGCTCCCACCTCAAGCAGCTCCCACCTCAAGCAGCCAGGGCGGCAGCCCTTCTCAAGGAGCGCATCGCCAGCTCCTTATCGCCAAGTCGATGACGAAGATCCCTTTCCAAACCACCGATCGGATAGAGATTCTGGGGAGCCCGAGGATCCTTGTGACGTGCTGATGCGTAACGAGGCAGCGTCGCGCTGACCCTGGTCGCCACTTGAGCGGCCTCTGCGGCCGACTTGTCGGCGTCTATCTCACACCGCACCAGGCCACCCGCTGGCCCGGCGTGGTTTGCCAGCCGCAGGTACCAAGAGAAGCGGCTCCAAGATGTCGTCGTCAGGAAAAGGGGGGTCCGATAGCCGGCCGGTAGGGCTGTCAGCACCGAACGAAGCTCGAGAGGCAGATACTGGACCTTCTGGGTCTTGATATATCCCACGGCATTCTCCAGATCCCGGGAGTGTGAGAGAGGGCCGTCGACCACCAGCAGCTCCGCACCGCCGGCCTTGTGGGCTACCCGAGCCTCGAGGTCACCCATGCGTTGTTGTATGCCGAGCCACAGCTCCTCTGACGTGGTCCCCTTGGTCGCCTTGATCTCATAGGTTCCGACGCGGGTAGGGATGTCATCCGCGGGCGCCGAGGTGAACAGGCCCCGACCAACTTCTGCCTCAACCAACTCGGCAAGACCATTACATCGCACCGCACCGGCGGCGTAAGTAGCCGCCAGTGCGAAGGCCGGGAAGTCTGGCGGTTGCTCGATCCAGAGGGTCGCGTCGACGCGACGGACCCCGTCCACGAAGAGGATGTCCTCAACCGGTGCCACCTCGGGCAACAACGGACGCCAGTCCTCGGGACGTACTTCTACCGAGGGATCGACATTCTGGCTGGCGTCTTCGAGTTCGGCATCGGTGGGTGCCCCGTAATCCGAGTCCCACGTCTCAACTGTGAATCTCATATGACCACCTCCACTTTGGAGCCCGCCGGATCGGTCTGGACCTCAAAGCGGGTGTGGGCTCTCATTGCCAGGTCCTTCACATGGGTAATCACGCCGACCATCAGCCCGTTGCTAGCCAACTCCTCGAGCACGCCTCCGACGGTTGCCAGAGATTCTTCGTCGAGAGTCCCGAAACCTTCATCGAGAATGATCGCGTCGAGATGGGCCCCGCCGGCGGATGCCAGGGTCTCGGCCAGGGATAGCGCCAGCGCCAACGACACCAGAAATGTCTCGCCACCAGACAATGTGGTCACGGATCGGGTCTCATCCGCATTGCGATGGTCGACGATCGAAAATGACCCTCCCTCATCCGAATGCAGCGAGTAGCCGCCTTGCGATAGTTGACCGAGCAGGCCGTTGGCACCTGCCACCAAGTCAGCGAGAGCTCCCGCCATGAGCCACTGTTCGAAACCGTTGGCTTTCAGATGGTTGGCAAGCGAATTCGCTAGAGCCGCATCGCTCTCGGAACTCTTCACATCAGCTTCGAGCTCTGCGACCCGTATGAGCAGATTCTGATTGTCTAGCGACTTTTGGCGGGCCCGCTCGACGGCACCGACCACTTGAGCAGAGAATGGCTCGACCACCGGCACGTCCAACGTCTCCAAAGCGATTTCCAAGGCGTCTCTGGCCGAACGGGCGTCGACTAACAGCTGATCATGGTCCTTCTGCGTCTTAGTGACGTCACGGCCGATTCGGACCAGGGTCTCGTCACGCCAAGAGATCAGGTCTTTCCAACGCACGATGACGTCGTCGCTATCCGAGAGTGGGGGTTGGAGATCGGCTACACCCATTTGTGCGGCAGTGAGGTCTTTGTCCACACGTCTCACCTTGTCAACCAGATCCTCCAGGTTCTTCTCCTCCGTTCTCAGCTCTGAGCGAAGTTCCTCCACAAGTTGCTCGCCCGCCACGATCGACTCGGTGAGCCGTTGAAGATCTGTCTCCATGCCGTCGAGTTCCTCGAGTTTCGGAATCGTGGCCATGTCGAGACGCAATTTGTCCCGTTGGATCAGCTGCTCGGCGAAGGTCGCCTCGACGCGGGACAGCCGGGAGCGAGATTGGTCGAGGGCCGAGCGTGCCTCGGTGCGTTCCGCAGCGACCTTTGCCAGGACGATCTCCAAGTCGGCCAGCTCGGCGGGTGTCTCGACAGGAGGCAGCTTCTCAACTGGATGAAGGCAAACCGGACAGGCCTCCCCTACGACGAGCTCGCCGGCGAGCCCATGTGCCGCATGACCCAGTCTCGCCGCCTCGATCTGCTCTCGAGTCTCCTCGAGAGCGGTCTCGGCATCCCCGACCCGAGCCTCTGCCTGCTCCACGACGTCGATGAGATCGGCGGTTTGGTTGCCACTCATTTTCTCCTCGAGGTCACCAAGATCCCGGTGCATGGAACGGAAGTGATTGATCTCGCCAGAGCCGGGTAAAGACGATCGCGATTGTCGGTGAGCTTCAAGATCGGTGACGGCGGTGTCGAGACGCTCTCCGAGAGTCACGATGCTGTCCCTGGCAGCGACGGTCAAACCGTCCAACTCATCAAGCTTCTGCGGAGGGGTTATCGCTTCGAGTCGGTCAAGCGCGTGTTGCAGCGAGTCGAGTTTCTCTTGCGACTGGGCTACCCGCGACTCAACCTCGACCAAGCTCTTCTCCAGAATGGCGACACTGGAAGCCAGGTCCTCCAACTTGGTGAGTCGTAAAGCAGCCATCTCCATCTCCTCGGGCGATGGTTGGTCAATCGCGACCAGCGCAGACCTGGCGACGGCTGACCTGTCGTTTGCGACCGCTGCCCGAGTGGTGGCAAGGCTTCGCATTGTCTTGTAGACACCCAAGCCGAGCAGATTTCGAAGCAGTGTTTGGCGGTCGGCCCTTGGCGCGTTGAGGAACTCGGCAAACTCGCCTTGAGGGAGAACCACGGTTTTGGTGAAATCTTCAAATCGAAGCTTGAGCAGATCTTCGACCGCTTCGGTGACCCGGTCAGCACCATCGGCGAGAACCGACGACCCCTGCTCGAGACGAGCTTCGCGCACGGTGGCGCCGGTCTTGGTTCGATCCGCTCTTCGCACCACCGTGTAGAGGGTCCCATCGACTTCGAATTCGAGGGAAACCCTTGCCATATCCGCCCCAGCGGAGATGGCTGGGGCCACCGCGTTCCCACCCAACCGGGGAACCCGTCCGTAGAGCGCGAAGATCATTGCGTCGATCAGACTCGACTTCCCGGCCCCGGTGGCACCACTGAGTGAGAAGAATTCGACGCCTGCCAACGGCAGCACCACTGTGGACCGGTATGCGGAGAAGCCTTCGGCCTCGATTCGAACCGGTCTCATCCCGCCACCTCGTCGAGCAACTCAACAAACAGGTCCTCGAGTGCCTTGTCGGAAACTCCGCGCTCATCGAGATAGCGGTTGAAGGCGTCAGCCGGTCGGAGACGCTGTCGGGGCTCAGGGTCTCTCAACCGACTCGCCGGTGTCTCGAGGATCACATCTACCACGCCAGGGATCCCATGACGGACCTCATCTGCCAGCCCCACCCTGGCCGCCTCGTCCAGAATCACTTTCACGTAGGCACCGGCCACCTCATCTGATCGTCCCAGGACCTGCTCGAGGGTGCCACGCAAGGTAACCAGCCGGGTGCCTGCGCTCATCGGTATCGAAGTCACCTTGGCTGGGAGGCCAGGGGACGCTTCTACCAGGAGTGCCCCCTTGGAGTCGTCTACTTCGCCAAAGTCGAGCTGCATAGGAGACCCGGAATACCAAACCGCAGAGGCGTGCGGCATCTTCTGCTGTCTGTGATAGTGACCCAGCGCCACATAGGACAGATGACCGGGGAAAAGGGACGCCGGAACTGCGTAGTCGAAGATGTGCTCACCGCCGCCGGCCTCTGCGCCGTAGACAGAGAGATGGCCCACAAAGAGGTTCACGGTCTCCGTGGACATCGACGCCGTCAGCACCTCGACGAGTCTCCTGAGACGTTCTTCATACAACCCCGCGTGCTGATCTGGATCCGAGCCCATGATCTCTTCAGCCCTGACTATCCCCCGTTGTGAGACAAAAGGAAGCAGCCCGACTTTCACTCCAATCTGCTCGAGGTGAACCAGCCCGCCGTCCTCCGAGCTGCGTGGTGTTCCCACGACGGTCACTCCGGCCAGGTCGAGCAAGGGGATCACGGCATCGAGTCTCGCCAGGTTGTCGTGGTTGCCACCCACCGCAATCACCGGTGCGACCTCAGCCAGGTCGAGTAATGCCTGCCACACGATCTGCTCCGATGCGGGAGTCGGGGAGCCTGTGTCAAAGAGATCGCCTGCCACCACCGTGAGGTCGACCTTGTTGGCAGCTGCGATGTCAATCAACTCACCAAGGACAGCACGCTGCTCATCGGAACGATCGCGCCCACGTATCCGCCGCCCAACATGCCAGTCGGAGGTGTGCAAGATCTTGACGGCCATGTCAAGGATCGTAAAGCGGGGCTGTGACAGATTCGGGGAACGCCCTCAGGTCGCCCTGAAAGGATGATGATCTCGCCACTACATCCAGATCAAAGGTCTTCAAAAGGATCTTCGGGCCCGCCACCGTCGATTGGCACCACGGCTTCAGAGGCTCGGGTGGCCCACGCCGGGAACGGGAACTCCAGGACGAGTGGTACCGGTAGCTCGGGCTGACTTAGGATCATCGTCCCAGGTTTGATGATCGTTGCCCGCTGGCGGTGCACTCCTGGAAGAAAGCCGTACTCCTCGCGGGCGGCCTCCGCCGAGTCGAGCCGGCCAACAACTCGAATCGAAGAGTTGGCGATGATCCGACGCTCGACCTCCGAGGCCGTCTGCTGGGCTCCGATCAGGATCACACCGAGCGAACGACCCCGCTCCGCCACATCGAGAAGCACTTCCTTGATAGGGCTAGTCCCCTCCCTGGGGGCGTACTTGTTGAGCTCGTCCAACACAACCATGAGCAATTCGTTTGATTGACCAGCACGCTCCTTCTCCTCGAACTCACGTTTGAGAGTCACCCCGACAACAAACCGCTTTGCGCGGTCGTTGAGATTGTGAATGTCGACCACGGTGACCTGGTTCTTGCCGGCATCGATTCGATGTCGCTTTGGGTCAGGAACGTCGGAGCGCACCAGACGGCCTACGTGGCGGACTGATGCCTGAAGACGTCGCACGAAAGCATTGATGGTCCCGGTGCCTATGGCCGGCCCGGCCCAACGCACCCGGTGCTCGTCCGACTGGACCCGCTCGGTGACCAGGTCGGCCAGCTCACGGAAGGTTTTGACCTTGACACCGTCGATTACCGCGGCTCCGGTCTCGGTGCCCTCGGCAAACCGAAGTTGGGCCATGACGTTGTACACCACGGTGGTGTATTGGGCCCGATCGTCTTCAGCGTCAGCGAACAAGAACGGCAACAAATCGTCAGTGCAGAATTCGTGGACGGTCCAAAAAAAGGAGGTCACGTCGGATCGCGACGCCACGTCGGCGGTGGCTCGCTGATCGTCGATCCGTGGTGGCGCGAAGATTCCGACCGACTCGAATGGGGTCGACGGAAGACCGAGTTCCGTGTACCGCCGACGCTGTTCATCGTCGAGTCTGGAATTGACACGATCGAGATGAAGAAGATCTTCACCTTTGACATTGAAGATGAGGGCCTTGGTGTTGACCGAGGCGGTGCCAAGGACCCCCGAGGTAAAAAGGGCATGAAGTAGGAAGGTTGCGTAGCTGGTCTTGGTTGCAACTCCAGAGATGCCGGAGATGTTGACATGCGCGCCCCGCTCACCATTGAGGAATTCGAAATTCACCCATAGCGGCTCGCCGTTTCTGGTGAGACCGGCGGCAAATCGACGCTCCATCCGATCGAAGAAGAGGGCGCGATCTCGCTCATCGCCCTCAGCAACTCGAACCGGCTGTCCCGGACGGGGAGGCACAAACACCTCCGGCTCGAATCGCGTGGCTGTCACCTGCGCCGCTTCCGACACCTCGGCCGGCAGGATCCCCTCTTCGATCAGGAAGACGTCGGAGTCGAACCGAGCCCCCTCATGGCGCGCGATCACCTGGCCCACCGTTCCGTACATGCGAACGATCTCGCCGGTGGGGAGGAGCCGTTCCAACGCGACTACATCGTCGAGCTGGAGGAACTCACCTTCACTCACCGCGACCCAAAACTCCAAGGGAGTGGCGTCTTTGGTCCCGAGGACACGGCCAACCATCTTCTTCATCAACGACGAGCGTAGACCCCGGCCATGACAGATCCAGACAACTGGTGTCGACCTTGAGCCTCGTCGTATTTCCTTTCAAGAACGAGGACCTGACTGTGATCGCCTCAAACATCGCGATCGCCTCGAACCACCCTCGTATCGACGAAGTCTGGGCAGTCGGCGCCGCAGACGGGGGCGATCTCGACCGAGTCGCCGCAATCGCTTCGAAAGTGGCTGCGTCTTCAGGTGTTCCCATCGACGTCTTTGCCCAGGAACGAATCGGGAGATTTCGACCCGGGAAGGGCGACGGGATGAACACCGCCATGGTCCGAGCGGCCGAGCGTGGTTTCAAACGGGTCCATTTCTACGACGCCGACATCACCAACTTCGATGAACGTTGGATCGACGGTGCAGAGGAGGCAGCCGACACCGGCTATGACGTGGTCAGGCATCGCTTCCCCCGAGCATCCACCGACGCAATGATCACTTGGATGGTGACCCGGCCCGGGCTTGCCATGATCTTTCCGGGGACGGTTCTCCCCCGTTTGGGGCAACCTCTCGGCGGTGAGCTCCTGCTTTCCCGGACCGCCACCCAGGCCCTGGCTTCCGATGCTGCGGTTCTCGACCGATCGGACTGGGGAATTGACACCATGATCACCCACGCCACGGCCATCCTCGGGCTTCCGATGTACGAGCACAACGTGCGCGACGGCAAGAGACACGCGCTGTACGGAGGTCTCGATGAGATTCGAGCCATGGTCCTCGAGTGTCTCGATGCGGTCAGATCACTCAAGACGCGGCCCGGGCCAGACATGGCGTCCGAATTCGGCGCTGACCCTCCGGCTCCGGTGCCTGACGACCTCAAACACACGGTGGGGTACGACGTCAACAGGACGATCGATCTCCTGGCATCGGATTGGACGCGGGAGGAGGAAGATCTCGCGGCCATCTTGGGCCCGGAGGTCGAGAATTCTCTACTTCTCAACAAGCACCGACCCAACTTCGCCTTCATGGACGCCGAGACCTGGGGCGCGATCCTGGGCATCCTCTTGAAGGAGTTCGACCTCGACTCTGCGGGCTGGCGATCACTCGCCTTTCGCTCATGGCTGACCCGTGTCCTGGCATACACCACCGACCAGGCCCTGTCCGGATACGACTCGGCGATCGAATACCTTGAAGGAACGATCCGCGCTTTTGAGAAGAAGGGATACGAGGATGTCTCCCCATGAAGCTGTTTCTCGTGTTGATTATTGGATCCCTTGGTGGTCTAGCGGGAGCGTTGCAGGGCCAATCGGTGGGGATCATGGAGGAGAAGGCCGGAACGTTGGTCTCTACGTTTGTCACCTATGGAGGCGGTGGCCTGATGATCGCCATCGCAATGCTGGTCAGCCGTGGGGCCCGTCTCTCTGACCTGAAAGGCGCACCATGGTGGATCTACACCGCCGGATTGATGGGGCTGGTCGTGGTTGCCAGTCTTGGGATCACGGTCTCCCAACTCGGTCTGGGAGCAGGTCTGACCTTGTTCACGGCCGCGAGCATCACACTCGGCGCGCTCCTCGAAGCGTCGGGGATATTCGGGGACGGCCAGACGCTCGACCTGCGCAGGGTGGCGGGCATCGTCATAGTGGTCGTTGGCACCTGGCTCGTGGTTGGGACCGACCGCGTGGTGGGCTAACCGACGGTTATCGCTCCAAGGGCAGCGATCGTGAGAATCAACCCAACCACCTGACGACCACGAAGATGCTCCTTGTTGATGACTCGGGCCATCGCCACCGTCACCGCCGGGAAGAAGGATGCGGTGACACCGACGGTCGCCAGCGACCCAACACGGAGAGCTGTCAGAAGAGCGATGTTGCCGCAAACGTCGAGTAGCCCATTGCCGATGACAATCGCATTGGGGACACGTCTGAAACCGGTCACCCTCCATAAACCCAGCACGGATATCAGAACCACTACCGCCATGGTTGAGGCCCGAGCCGTGATCAGGGGCAGAAGCTCCGAACTCTCACTTGTCCCTCCAATGGCAACGACATAACCGCCAAACCCGAGCCCGGCGGCGACGCCGTACCACAAGCCCCCGAGTCTGACGTCGCCAGGCTCAGCGACCCAGGAGCTGAGAACGATCGCGGGCACGGCCAAGGCGACACCGACCCAAACGAGAAACGACGGTCTTTCGCCAGTGAACAACGCAACCATCACCGGGAACACACCGCTGAACGCTGCTGACGCTGGAGCCACGGCTGCGGCCTGGCCCCGACCTAGCCCAGCAAAGAGAAACACCAACCCCACCCCGCCACAGGCCCCGGCCGCCACGCCCAAGAGAAGATCGCTCCGAGTGGCCGAACCTCCAACCAGGAACGCCACAACGGCAACGATGGGAAAGGAGATGACGCCCGCCCACAGGACAATGGAAGCCGCCGGAGCTCTTTTGGCACCCTCCCCGCCAAGGAAGTCTCCAACCCCATATAGAAGTGATGCCAGACCACCGAGAAGTGCGCCCATTCAGTGC
>JBAVIK010000267.1:0-3707 GCA_049686815.1 Acidimicrobiia bacterium
GTCTTGAAACGACTACATGAGAGCAACAACGCCGAGGATGGCCTGTCGCTTCTGGGGGGAATCTGGCGCTTCTACCAGAGTCAGGGGCAGCTGCTTGAGTTGGAACTTTGGCTGGACCGATTCTTCGCGCTCGCAGATCCATCCGTTCCTTCGATTGGGCTGACACGTGGGCTGATGGCACGCGGTGCACTTCGCTATTGGCAGCGTGATCTTGGATTGGCCGGCAACGACTACCGATTGGCGGTTGAAACAGCTCGCCAATTCGACGATGAGCTGCTGCTAGCGGAGGCGCTTTACGGACTCTCGTCATCCCTGGTGGTATCCGGAGATGACCAAGAGGCGAAACCTCTCATGGAAGAGGCCCGGGCGATCTACGAACGCCGAGGGGACAAGGGAGGGGTAGCGGACATCATCGCCGGTGAAGCCTTTGCCACTCTGGCGGTCGGGGGCCTCATCGGTCTCGGTCCCGCACTCACCGAAGCCAGAGACCTGTATGCGGCCGCGGGACGTTCGATCAACGCGGTCCAGACCCGATACGCAATCGCGGGTGTGGCGATCGCCGAGGGGCGTCTCGGCGACGCTCGAAATTCAGCCCGGGAAGGCGTAGAGGCCGCGACCTCCCTCAATGATCCGTTTCTCACCGTTTGGGGACTCGAGTATTTGGCCCTGATCGATATCGAGACAGGTCTACGAGACCGGGGAGCCAAGATCGTCGGCGCATGCCAAACGGCTCGTGTCAGTATCGGTGGTGGTTGGGGGCCAGACATCCTGGGGCTCAAAGATGGAAAAGAGACTCTGGAAGACATGATTGGAGTCGACCAAGCCGAAGCCATGATCTCTCCGGGCAGGACTCTGTCGATATTCGATGCGGTGCGTCTCGCACTCGGAACAGATCCCTCTGAGCCTTGAGGATTCAACATGTTCGGTGCATACCCGAGCTGAATAGTTGAATCAGGGCGTCCCCTGTAATCTCGCAATTCCTCGGGCCCTTAGCTCAATCTGGTCAGAGCAGCGGACTCATAATCCGTTGGTTGCAGGTTCAAATCCTGCAGGGCCCACCAATGAAATCGTCTGGTCTGTCCGCTGCTGCGCAGCGAACTCACCGTGACTTTCAGAACCCGTTGCTGTTGCCCTACTGCCCCTTCACGGTGTCCGCCCACATCGCCGCTCCCGCTGCGACGAGAGAAAACAGGAGGAACCCGACCGCAAACGGGGTGACCGTAGTTTCGATTGCCCTGTCGACAATTGGGGAAAGCAACGAGCCTCCGATGAAGCTGATCGCCCCGATTGTCGAGGCAGCGGTCCCAGCGATATGGCCTACATCGTCCAACGCTCGGGAGGTGATCAACGGAGTAAGGGCGGTATTGAGTGCGACCAGCACCGTCGTCACGACAACGAAGAACACGAATGGCGGCACCCCATCGGAGGAGAGGGTGATCACGACGTTGGCGGTAGATGCGGCAACTAGCAGTGTCAACGTCCCCATCGTCGTCCGGCGGGTCCCAACCCGTCTCACCATCCAGGTCGCTGTCAGCGTGAACCCGGCCATCACAATCGACGCACCGGCGAAGAAGAAGGCGAATTGCTCCGCGTGATCGTAGACCTGCCCATACATGCGTTCTGAGGACGCGAGGTATGGAAGAAAGGCGGCAACCATCAACATCAATGCAATCGTGTTCCCGCTTGCGGTGCGGAAGCTGATGACCTCCCCGACGGAGCGAAGAATCGACTTTGGACGGAGCGGCCGCCGCAGCGATGGCTCCAGCGATTCGCTCACCCTTGTCGACCAGAGTGCAACCAGGGTTCCAAAGACCGGTCCGATGGCAAACGCCCACCGCCACGACCCAAGTTGCACCACCGCCTGGCCGAGAAGCGGTGCGAGTGTCGGCACGATCAGGAAGACGGTCAGGATGATTGCCATGGCTCGGGCTAGCACGTCACCCCTGAAACGATCCCTTAACATCGCCTGGGAGACGATCCGCGGTCCGGCGGCACCCAGCCCCCAGAGGAAGCGCCCGACAAGCATCCATCCGAGCGAGGGCGCCATCGTGGTGGCAAATCCGGCGACGACGTACAAGAGCAGACCCGCCATGAACACGGGTTTGCGCCCAAAACGATCGGCCAACGGGCCGTATACCAGCTGACCAATGCCGATACCCGCGATGAAGATCGTGATGAGTAGTGCTGCATCCGATGAGGTCGGTGCAAGATCGAAATAGTCCCTTACGTCAGCGAGGGCAGGGAGCGTCGCGTCGATGGCAATCGCCACCGTTGCCGACGCCGCTGCCATCAGAGTGAGGAACTCGGCTCGACTCTGTCGATCTATTGCCAGCATGAGCGTCCTCTCAGCCGAACATCCCGGCGGTCGATGGAAACTCCGGGTCGAGATCGCACCCCCAAACCCGTCACGGGAGGGCAGCCCGCATGCGACAAATCAAAGGGAGCCACCACTAGCGAACCAAACCTACGTCTTCATTAGCGGCTTTGCACCCGCTATAACTCCCACCGATGCCCCCCAACCTCTCGATGTCGAACGACCCTGCTCCGCGATTTGGGGCTTCGCTGCGCTCATGAGGATGCGAAGTCTGCAGCCGCCACGTCTTCGGACGCTCGAGATCGAGGGCCGCCGGACAGCGACCTGGCTCGAATTGTTCTATGACCTCGCTTTCGTGGCGGTGGTGGCAGTCCTCGGTACCCGACTCGGAGAGGTACATGATGTCGTTGGCGTCTGGGCATATCTGGGCTATCTGCTGCTCATTTGGTGGCTCTGGGCAAGTCATACGTTTTACGCGGACAGATATGACACGGATGACCTGGTATATCGAATTCTTGCGACGGTCCAGCTGGTCGCAGTTGCCGTCATAGCAGCGTCGCTCACAACCGGCTCCTCGTCGACGGTTGCCTTCGCCATTGGCTACACGCTCGCCAGGGTGGCGCTGCTGGCCATGTACTGGCGAGCGAGAGTCCATGTTGCCGAAACCCGGGTCCTGGTCTCTGGCTATATGGTCGGGTTCGGTTTGGCCGCGCTGATTTGGGCGATATCAATCATCACGCCTGAGCCGGCAAGGTTTGTGCTGTGGGCGGTGGCGTTTGTCGTGGACCTGGCGACCCCGTGGGTCATGAGGCGGGAGCAGGCAAAAGTCCCACTCGATGTCTCGCATCTTCCGGAGCGATTCGGCTTGTTCACCATCCTCATCCTTGGCGAATCGATAGTTGCGACCGTGTTTGGCTTGAGTCATATCGAGTGGGCTACCGCTGGGGTCTTCACGGCGATCATGGCTTTGATGGTGGCGACTTCGATGTGGTGGCTGTACTTCGACAACGTCGAAGGAATGGTCGTCAGACGTGATCCGAACAAGAGGAGGACGTGGCGCCCGACGGTTTGGATCTATTCACACTTTGGGATCGCTGCTGGGCTCGGGATAACGGCTATCGGTCTCGAACATGCGATCAATGAGGCCGGGCACACGCCGTACGACGGATTCGAACGTTGGCTGCTTGTCAGTGGCGCCGCGCTGGCGGTCACCTCCTTGGCCTTGACCCATCTCGCATCGGGCTCAGTCGTCACCTTCCGTATGCACAACATCGTTGCCTTCACCAGGTTCTTTGCAGCGATAGTCATCCTCGGCCTTGGTCTGATCACCAGTCTGTCGTCTCAGGGATTGGTGACTGCGATCGCGGCCGTGCTGGTTGTCACGGCCATGAGT
>JBAVIK010000268.1:0-6812 GCA_049686815.1 Acidimicrobiia bacterium
GGCTCAACTCCGTCACCGGCTACACCGGAGCATGTCAGGTCCATCGTGCCGAGTTGAAGAGACTGCACGGGTCGTGGCTCGAGGCCGAGGACGAAGCCCGCAAGGCCTGCATGGAGTTGGAGAGATTCCAGATCACCGACTATCTCGGGGGAGCCCACTACGAGATCGGTGAGATCCGGAGGCGAATGGGCGACCTCGATTCGGCAGATTTGGAGTTTCAGCGGGCCTACGAGCAGGGTCACGACGCTCAGCCAGGCAGGTCTCTTCTGTTGCTGGATCGTGGACAAACAGAAGCTGCTCTCCGATCGATCCAGGCGGCTTACAAGTGGCATGAGGAGGACGACAACCAGTCGACCGAGCGCGGGCCAAGTCGTGCACGTTTGTTGCCTGCCCTCATTGAGATAGCCCTCGCTTCTGGTGAGTTGGAGCTAGCTGAACGCTCTGTGCAGCAACTCGACGTGATAGCCGGTGCATACGAGAGCGATGTGTGGAAGGCGGCAGCGGAGAGTTGTCGGGGCGCGTTGTATCTGAGTCGTGGCGAGGCCGACGCCGCCGTTGAATACTTGGATAGGGCATGGAGAATGTGGCGTCAGATGGACCTGCCATATGAAATGGCACGGGCACGGGCGTTGCTGGGCGAGGCCGATAGAGCTGCGGGTGATGAGGTTGCCGCGACCGCTGAGTTCAAGGCAGCACACGCCACGTTCCAGAAGCTTGGTGCTGTGGGCGACGTATCCCGTCTCAAGACTCTGATCGGGGTTGAAGGCGACGACGAAGAATCGAGCATCACACGGGTGACGCGAACCTTCATGTTCACCGATCTCGTCACGTCTACCGATCTGATCGGGTTGATTGGTGACAGCGCTTGGCAGGACTTACTGAAGTGGCACGATCGAACTCTGCGATCTGCGATCGACTCTGCAGGTGGCGAGGTGGTTCGCCACACCGGGGACGGGTTCTTTGCCTCCTTTGCCGACACGCGCTCGGGTTTGGATTGTGCCGTTGACATTCAGCGGCGTCTCGCCGCGCATCGCAAGCAAGCTGGTTTCGCCCCCAACTTGAGGATCGGGCTTCATAGGACCGAAGCGAATCGAGCTGGCAGCGATTACTCCGGTGGCGGCATCCATCTAGCGGCGCGAATCGGCGACCACGGATCGGCAGACGAAATCGTGATCAGTTCAGACACCCTGGGGGAGGGTGGGACGATTCCCTATCCGGCGACGCCGCCGGTGCCCGTCGAGTTGAAGGGCATCAAAGATCCAGTGATGCTGCAAAACATCGACTGGCGGTAGCTGACCCTCACCTGGACCTCATCACGAGCCAATGGAGAGAGCCACCGGTCACAATGAGTTCGATGGCGAATACCCTCAATGGAGTGAGAGTCGCCAACCTGGTCATGCTGATCGGCTTCGTGGTGTTTGTCATCGGTGTCGTGATGCGATTCGCACCCGGGGTTTTTGGTTGGTTCGGAAATCTTCCCGGTGATATCAAGATCGACGGGGAGACCAGCCGGATCTACATCCCGGTCACATCGATGATCATCGTCAGTGTTGTGCTGACATTGTTGATCAACGTAGTGGTGCGAATGGCTCGGGATGGTTGAACGAGGACGCCCTTCGGGGCACTCCGAGCTAGTCATCGGTGAGTCGTTGGATCGCTCACGAACCGGTCGCGATGCAAAGTGAGCGACTTCAGCCGGCCTTCTCGCTCAACACTCTCATCGTCAAGACATTGCTGGCGATCTCGAGTTGCCAGGTCTTGTCATCGATCTTCCACTCGGAATTGTGTGTTGTGTCGACGAAGTCAGTCAACGAGGAGCCGCCGAGACCGTTCTCCAGATACATGTCGATGCATTCTTGGGAATAGGGATGGACCACAAAGCACACATGCTGATACATATCCGCGGCCCCGGCGTTGTTCATTTGTGCGGTCGCCAGCAGCGCGTAGACCGCGTCGTCAGCAGGGTCGTAGGCGCCTGCCAGCCGACCCCACTCGCCAAATCGATAGAGGAAGCTGTCGTACTGGCCTGATTCGGCGTAGCGGGTGAGACCCTTGGTGATTGCAGGTGGATCAGCGACCGTGTTCCACGCATCTGTCAGGTCCTCGACAAACACTCCCAGAGACCCCTCAATCGGATCTCGTTGAACCTCGTCCGGCTCGGCATTGGCAGCAGGAGGCGGGTTGGTAGCCGGTTCGGAACCCCCGAAAATGGTGTTGAAGAGCATCCAACCCACCATCAGGGCGATGCCCACCGTCACGATTCGGCCGTGTCTGAAGAGTGTCGCCTCGAAGGCGACGAGAAGCAGGAACGCCAGCCACCCCGGCATCAGCCCGCCGATGCTGGCGATCAGAAGGACGATCCCGGTGATCATCACAGCACCGACATACTCCCTGGAGATGTCGCTGCGAAGTTTGGGTGGCTCGAACCCGCTCAGCAACCTTCTGAGTCGGTTCTCCCAGTTCACAGTGGTTGACGTCGCCGCTGCAATCTCTTCGATCTCGGTCGCAGCCTCTGGCAGGGCGGTGACGTCGTGGCTCTCGAGGAAGCCTGCTTTGAGGTCCTCGTATTCCTCGGCGGAGATACGTCCTTCGTCCTTCATCCGGTCGAGGACGGCGAATTGATCTTCAGTCGTCTTCACAGCTTCCCAACTCGGGTCGAGCGGATCGAGATATCTATCGGCCTGTTTAGGTTGAATCCGTAGTCGTCTCCTCCGGAGAGGGTCAGACCTCCTGGGTTGCGATTGCGACCGGCCGGCGGGTGCGGACGGCAACGGCTGCCACGATCACAGAGGCGATCGCCAGGAACACGCCGATGCTCAGCCACCCGACCCGAAACGACCACTCGTCGACGATCCAGCCGAGTGCGATCGGCCCCAGACCGGCTCCAAGAAAGATCCCGGCCTGGGTTACTGCTGAAGACGACGCGGCCGACCCCGGGTCAGTTTGGACGACGGCATAGGTCATCAGCCCCGGCCAACCCCATCCGAAGGCAAATGCCAAGACGACGGCAGCGGCGAAGCCGATACCAGTGGCACCTGAGATCAGGACGAATGTCGAAGCACCAATCAGCATCATCAGACTGACACCGGCAAATCCCCGACTGGAGCGGCGGTCGGCAATCAAGCCGGCGATGATCCTTGCGGCGATCGACGTGGCCGAGCCCACGAAGAGAAGCAGACCCGCCTGAGATTCTGAGAGCGCGGCGTCCGTAGAACCGGCAACCAGAAAAGTGCCCAGTGACACGGCGGCCCAGGTGGCGCATGCACTGCCGATTGCAAGTACGACGAGGTGCCTCGATTTCAGTCGGCCGGTCGTCGGGGCCGGTGCTGGTGGAGCATCCGGCGCCCGGGAGCGTTTCGCGTCAATCGATATCAAAATCCACAGGACGGGCGCCAGCAGGGCTGACAGTGCGAACGTCGGTCGCCACCCGATGGTGAGAACCAGAACCGGAACGGCTGCGCCCGCGAAAAGAGTCGAGGCGGGGATGCCGGCGTGTTTCAACCCGAACACCAGACCACGGCGGGCGGTCGGGGCACCCTCGGCCAGAGATAGGTTGGCCGACGGGTTGGCGAACCCATAGACCATGCCTCCAGCCGCGAGAAGCGAACCAAACAACCAGATGCTGGTGCCGAGAAATGCGATGGCGAGGAGGACCGTCGCACTCACCACGCAGTTGATTCGCATGGCAGTTCGCCAGCCGATCCGCTCCACCAACCTGCCCAGTGGAGCGGACATGAATGAGGCGGTCAGGAAGAACACGGAAGTCAGTGCTCCGAGAGTCGCCGGTGTCAAAGCAAAGTCGTCCCTGAGCTGCAGATATGACGCACCGGTGAGGAAGACCGGAAGTGTGCTGACCATGACCAGCAGGATCGCGATGACGAGCCTTCTGATAGGAAGATCTGGGCGGTCGTGGCGACTCGGCATCTCCGGGGAGACGTTATTGCATCGGTCCGGCTGCGGTGACCCACGACCAGGGTCGGTTCCGCTGGTGTTTGTCTAATCTCCTCTGGTGCAAAAGGCTCCGACCCGCGTCCTCTCAAAAGAGTTGTTGCCGGTCTCCATTGCAATCTTCGCCACGGCCGCTCTCGCCTCGTTCGAGGCTCTGGGGATAGCCGCTGCACTCCCCGACATCGCCGCTGATCTGGGAGATGTGTCGCTGATCCCCTGGGTGATCACTGCCTTTCTGGTCACTTCCAGCCTGGCCACCGTCGTGGCGGGTCCGTTCATCGATTCGGTTGGCGTCTCCCGGATGTTTCGGTTGGCGGTGACAATCTTCGCTTTGGCGGGTTTTGGCGCGGCCTTCTCACCTTCGATGGAAGTGTTGGTCGGGCTCCGAGCACTCCAGGGAATCGGCGCCGGACTGATCCTTTCGACAGGTACTGCCGCGATCTCATTGGTCTATCCGCCAGGCCTGATCGGCCGCGCCTTTGCTGCCAATGCCACGGTATGGGGGGTGATGGGCGTGGCCGGGCCCGCGGTGGCAGCTCTCATCCTCACTTTTCTCACCTGGCATTGGATCTTCTATCTCAACCTGCCGCTGGGTCTCATCGCCCTTCTCGCCGGCTGGAAGGTCCTGCCCGGGCCATTCGGAGAGTCGAGCGGGCGTGTCGACATCAGGGGCTCGTCATTGCTGGCAGCACTGACGATCTCAACGTTGTTCGCGGTCGACTCGTTGAGCTCTGAGTCGTGGCTGTGGCTCGGTGTGGCCATTTTGGCGCTGGTGGGCTATGCGTGGCACGCTCGGCGGGTCCCATTTCCAGTAGTGAAGCTGGAGCACATCGTCCCCCAGCCTTACCGCGGACTCGGTCTATCCACGGCTCTGATGCTGACCGGCACATTCGCAATGAGCTCCTATATCCCGCTCTATGTGCGAGCTGGAAAAGAGGGCTCGGCAGGTCTGACTGCCTGGTCGGTTCTTCCCCTTACGGTCGGCTGGACGGTGGGAGCGACGCTGTCCAGCCGTCTCCAGGATCGGTATTCCGAGTCCTGGGTCATGCTCGTGGGATTCATGATCAATATCCCGGCTCTTGCCCTCGCCTGGTACATGATTGGGGTCAACATCTCGCTGTTCACCGTGTTCGCTGTCTTCTTTGCGGCAGGTGTCGGGGTAGGAATGAGCACCAACGCCGCACTCACGTTGATGAGATCGGTCACCGAGAACTCAAAGATGGGTCGCGTGGGCTCGGCGCATCTCTTCGTGAGGAACCAGGGTTTCACGTTTGGTGCGGCGATCGGGGGAGCGGTGCTCCTGTTCGTCGTGACACATCAGCTCGGCGACCTCGAGTTGGTCCGTGAGCTCATCTCGTCCTCAGATGCCGTCGCCCCAACTGGTGCCGCCGAAGCGGTTCGCGCCGGGTTTGCGGCAAGCGTCGCCGTCGGACTTGTGCTGTCGGTGCTCGGATTGCTTTCCTCGGTCTCGCTACGTAGGTCGCTCACCGCGGCTCGGCTGGTCAGACGGGGCCAAGCCGGATGACGGTTTGACGACCCCCCCAGAATAGGAAATGGACCCCCCTTCTCCCTGCGTCGGGAAGACGGTGAGGCCCACAAGTCCTAATCGAGATGTTGCTTCCGTGTTTAGCGTCGCCGGAAGCGTCCACGACGTAAATGGAATGCTAACACCCCCTCTGTGTTACACCAGTTTCGTTTTCGCGACCCCTCTGAGTCGGTTGTCGGGAACGCTTGCCACCCAACGGTTGTACCGTCTGTTGCCATGCGTTTTCTGGCGGTTTTTGCCCTGATCGCAGTGGCCGAGATGGCAACCTTCTTCTGGGTTGAGTCCAGGATCGGTTTGGGCTGGGCGCTTGGCCTTGCTTTGGCCACCGCCCTGATCGGGTCGTTTCTGGTGAAACGTTCCGGTCTCGCGGTTCTGAGCCGCATTCAAGAAAAGCTGAGCGTTGGTCAACTGCCGGGACGTGAGCTGAGCGACGGCGCGACGGTGCTGGTGTCGGGCGCGTTTCTGATCTCACCAGGTTTCCTCACCGATTGTCTCGGGTTCCTGTTGTTGGTTCCAGCGGTGCGGGGTCTGGTCTACCGAGTCGTCTCGAAACGCTTCCTGGGACGGATGACCGTGTTCAATGTCGGCAGTGGGACAATGCGGTCGGAGGGACCCGGGACAACAGGACACATCGATGACTTCGAAGTCATCGATGTCGAAGAGCTCGAGTAACCCCATCGATTTGGGGGACCGTCGGCTCGGAGTCAGGGCCTTTGGGATCTTCGATAGGCCCACCACCCAACCCCGGCGGGAACCACCGCAACCAGCAACGCCAGCAAAAAGACCTGCAACCCTGAAGTCTGTCCGTAGAGCTCCTGAAAACCGAAAGCACCTACCGCGGCGGCAACCAGCCATAGTGCGGCTGCTGCCCACAAGATCCAGGCGAGCGCCCTCATTTCATCTATTCCTTCCCCGAGCTAGTGCCGCTCGTTTCGATTCCGTTCTCATTCCCACACGAGGTGTGCCAGCTTGTGCGGGTTCAGCGATGCTCTAACCGCGGTCACCAGGCCGTCGCGTATCTCAAAGGTGACAATGCCTATCGCTTGACCGTCGAGCACCCCCATGATCGACGCTTCTCCGTTCACGCGAACGATGTGGACTTCGGTGCCTTCTGGAGTCTGTGGCGCCACACCAACGAGATGTTTCGCAACCCGGACGGCTCCATGGAGTGGGTGCCGGGCGGCACGGGCAAACCCACCGCCGTCAGACCAAAGCACAGCGTCCTCGGCGAAGATCTTTGCCAGGTCCTCAACACTCCCTCTGGTCACCGCGTCGATGTAGGCGGCGATTACCTCTGTCTCCACATCCGGGGTGGGCC
>JBAVIK010000269.1:0-2721 GCA_049686815.1 Acidimicrobiia bacterium
GCCACCTTCGAACCCTTTTCCATCGTCACGCACTCCGAGTGTCACCTCGTCGTCGAGATAGGACAACGTCACATCGACGCGGTCTGGCCTGGCGTGCAAGCAAGCGTTGCGTACACCCTCCTGTGCCGCTCGCAGCAGAACGGTCTCGACCGATCCCGGAAGGGAGAGTGGGCTACCGACGATCGCTACTTCGCCGTGGACATTCTCGGGAAGCGAAGCCAGGAGGTGTCGCCTGAGGGCATCAGGCAGGGAGACCTTGTCGAGTTCTTCGGGTCGGCTCGATTCGACGAGACGTCGGGCAGTGTCGAGGTTCTCCTGAGCCGTCGTCTCGATCGACTGCAGAGTGTCCTCGGTTCTGCCGGCGGACCGTCTGCCGGCCCGGGCTAGCAGCACGATTGAAGTGAACCCCTGCGCAAGGGTGTCGTGGATCTCCCCAGCCATCCGGGTGCGCTCTTCGAGAACTCCCCGGGATCTCTCAGAGATGGCGAGGTCCTCTCGGGTGGACTTGAGCTGTCTGATGAGCTCGGCCTGCTCGGTCGTCAGCCGCCCGATTCTCTGGATGGCGTAGGCGATCGTCGACGCTGCGGCAAACACCAATAGAGGGATCAGCAAGGTCCATGGGGGCCCGTCAAGTGAGGCAACGGTCCAGATCACGGAGATGATGCCAGCAAGGGTCAGGCCGACTTTGAGCCGGGTCGAGTCGACGATGAAGGCGAGCCCGTACAGAGCGAAGCTTAGGATGGTCCAGCGGTCGTCTGAAATGACGAGGAAGTACCAGGCGGCAACAGCGATGAGGATTCCCGACAACCTCGTTCGGAACGATCGGCCTGACCAGGCCAGCACCATCCCGGCCAGGGCCAGCCAGGGGAGGACGGCATCGGTGACGCCGCCGGCCGAATCGAGTGTCGGCCGGTAGGCCAAGGCCATCGATACAACGAATGCCACGCCGATCAGAACCGCCCAGACCCCCTCCGTCGGCGAGTCGGGGCGAATGTTGGGCGGGCGGGTTTCAGTTTCGGAATGGGACTGGTTCAAGACGCTATCTCCAGGGCAGCCTACGCACGCACCGGGGCTCGGTTCCCGGGCGGGTAGCGGGCGAGCATCCTGGTCAACCGATCAGTGGATTCTGGAGTCAACCGGAGGGCCGATCCGGGAGGCGAGCGCGTGCTCGTATCGGTCGAGTCGGAACCGTACGAAGAAGATCAGCATGAAGATGACGATGCCCATCACCGGCCAGGCCACGACCGACCGTGCGACGACAAACTCGGACGCTGAGGAGAGGGTGAGATGCCACGCCTCCCACGAGGTGATCCCCAGTTCGGCGAGCGCCCATACCGCTGTGACCTGGGCGGAGACTCTCCGGTAGACGGGATGGTCTGACGACAGAAGCCGGTAGGGGGTCACTAGCGGTATCAGGTAGGAGGCCACTGGCTTCTTCATGAAGGCTGTGGCTCCAACGGCGGTCGCAAGGAAGGCGGTGAGAGCCAATCCCGCACCGAAATAGACCACCTGTGATTCGGTGACGACTCCGGCGACGGCCTTCACCACTACGAAGCCCAGGGATAGCGGCAAGAGGATCCCGACACCGTCGCCGCGTCGCCGCCTGAGGGCCAACAAGGCAAGGGTCGTGGCACTTGCCGCGATCATTGCGGCGACCAGCCCAAGCCAGCCGTCGAACACGAGAAACACTCCGGTGGGGAGGAGGGAACTCAGAGCGGCCCTGAGACCCGGACGGTTGACCCCGGCGGCGAGACGCTCAGATGCTGCGATTGATTTCACGTTGGATCCGCTCCTCGCTGATTGGCTTTTGCCAGCCGAACACGTGTGAAGCATGGGCAACGAGGCCAATTCCCCAACCAAGCAGTGCCCAGATCGGCCAGAAGTAGGGAGCATCCGAACGGGCCCACACGGCTACGAGATAGGCACCCATGGCCAGGAAGAAGACCAGGTGGACGTAGAATTGCTGACGGGCCCGAATCCGGTGGATAGCGTGTTCTCTCAGCTCGCTGTTCATTGGAATTCCTTTCGCTGGGTGGTCTGATAGAGGACAATCACCACCAGTGTCAGGGTTTGGGCACCCTCCTGCATCCACCGATCGGTTGATTTCAGAGCAGGACGACTGGCGATGTGCCGTAGCCATCCCCCTCCGACAGTTGGTCTCGCTACTCCTTCCGGCACCGGGAGTGTGGATGTCGATCGCTATGAGAAGAGGTGCTCGCTCCACATCCGTTCAGGCCAGTTGCTAGCACTCGGTTTATCCGGTATCGCGACGGGCTAATCCATCGTCAGGATGCTCGAGCCCGCCCAGCTGAATCCAACGGCGATGAGTAGCGCTCCGACCAGGGCGGTGACCCGAGGCGTGTCCTCAGGACCCACTGGCACGCCGGTGGCGTAGACCACCGCTCCGACGAACCACAGCACCCCAGCCCAACGTGGCAGGACGCCAGTTTGCCAGGTGACTACGGCGAGGATCAGGAGGCCGGTCAGCCAAAGCAATCCACCGATCGGTCCCAATCGGGGTTCGGGGATCGCCGCGGTCCACCCACCCACCACGTAGCCGATGAATATGGCGACTCCGGTGAATGCAAGTAGGAATCCGGTCAGACCCCAGGCCCCGCTTCGGTCGGCCTGGACCAGATAGATGCCCACCAATCCGAGAAGCATGAGGATGTGTGCGGCGAGTGCCAGCCAACGTGATAGTTCGACTCCGGCCATGGTCGG
>JBAVIK010000270.1:0-1567 GCA_049686815.1 Acidimicrobiia bacterium
GGGTGAACTTGCCCAGCGTCACGGTCACTATGTCACCGGCGAACGCGGTAGCGCCTTGGTCCGGGATCTGGTCGACCACACGGCCATCTTGACCAGGGTCGGCCACCGGCTGGGTGGCATTGGAGACGTTGAGCACCAACCCCAGAGCTCCCAAGGCGTTTTGTGCTTGGGCCTCGGTCATGTTGAGAAGGTCGGGAACTTCGACGGGCTCGGGGCCCTTGGAAACGATGAGCAGGATGGTGTCTCCGGAGAGCACCTCAGTCCCTGCGGGCGGGTCGGTTTCGATCACATCACCGGAGCGCACCGAGTCGTCAAAGACGTCATTCACCGAGAATCTCAAGCCGAGACTCGTCAGCTCGGCGATGGCGTCGCGTTCCGTCCGCCCAGACAGGTCGGGGAGGTCGATCACTTCCGGCCCGGTCGACACGACTAAGGCCACTGGTGTTCCCAAACCGACTTCGACTCCGGCCGCGGGCGACTGTTCGATGACCACATCCACGTCGAAATCGGGATCAGCCCGGCGCTCGATGGTGCCGACCACGAGGCCGGCATCGACGATTCGCTCCCGAGCCGTGGCAACGTCCTGACCGACCACTGGGGGGACGGCAATCTCCTCTGTCCCTGATGAGACGAAGATCTCGATGGTGGAACCGAACTCAGCGTCAGCGCCAGCCGGAGGATTGGTGCGTATGACGTTTCCGGGATCCTCGATCTCGCTGGTCTCAAAGGTCGTGGTCACGAGGAATCCCTCACCTTGGAGAATTCCCTGGGCGGCGCTCAGGGTGAGACCGGCGACGTTTGGCACCTCGACGATCTCGGCCTCAGGGTCATTTCCTCCGGCGAGCCTGAACAAGAAGAAGAGAAGGATTGCCAGTGCGATGAGAAGGGCAAACGCCGTGATGATGAATGGCAGCTGAGAGGACGGTTCTTCCTCGATCTGTCGATATATCTCATCGGGTGGAACCGTCGGTGGGGGCACCTGGGACATGATCTGTGTCGATGCCGCTGCTGCTACACCTGCACCCACGGCCGGGGCGAGGGGAGCCACCTCCACGTGCTCGCCTTTGAGCACGGTGAGGAGGTCTTGTCGCATCTCCTCAGCGGACTGGTACCGAGCGTTTGGGTCCTTGCGAAGGGCCTTGGTGACGACAGAATCGAGTGATTCCGGGACATCTGGGTTGAGCGAGGACGGCAGGGGAGCTTCGGTCGAGACATGTTGGAACGCGACCGACATTGGACTGTCGCCAGTGAAGGGCGGTCTTCCGGTGAGCGTCTCGTAGAGAACCACACCCAAGGCGTAGACATCACTTCGGGCGTCGGCAGGGGCTCCCTGGGCCTGCTCGGGGCTGAAATATGTCGCGGTCCCGATCACAGCACCCGTCTTGGTCAGCTCCTGGCTGTCATCCCAGGCCCGAGCGATACCGAAGTCGGTCACTTTCACGGTGCCGTCTTTTGCGAGCAGGATATTTCCCGGCTTCACATCCCGATGAACGAGTCCGGCTTGATGAGCTACCGATAGGGCTGCCGCCGTCTCCGCGGCGATTTCGGTAGCCCGACGGGGCAGCAG
>JBAVIK010000271.1:0-3739 GCA_049686815.1 Acidimicrobiia bacterium
AGCTGCTCGGCCGTCTGACGCAAGGCAACCAACCTGTCACCCGGTACGAATGTCAGCTGTCCGAAGTCGTCGGGAAGTCGAGCACCCAACGCAGAGCTCAGCTTGTTGATGGCCTCGTCCACTTTGCCGGATAGATCGGCGGGTAGATCGACGTCTGCGAAGCCACCCAAATCGCCGTCGAGCTGTGTGAGCAACTCGCCAATCGCCGGAATCAAATTGAGAGTCACAACACCGTCAGCGACTGTGACCCCGCCTACATCCGACACATCCTCTCTGATCACCGCGACTGCGGCGATGTGGGCGAGTCGAACGGACTCGAGAAGTATCGCCTGAAAGGCAGATGAAGCAACCACGTCGTCTACCACGGAATTGATCCGCGTTTCGATTCCCGACGAGATCGCTGGGGCCAACGAGGACAAAGACAAGTCGAGCCGGTTGATACGTGATTCGAGAATCAGATTGTCCAACTCTGTCAATGCGTTGTTCACCCGGTCTTCAATCATCAGGGCAGTCATGGCCTCGTCGGTTATGTAGACGCCTATCGCGTCGACAACATCGGGATCGTCGAGTGCCGATTCGATCGTCGCCACAAACCGGTCGGTGTTGAAGGCTGTCTGATTGAGCCACACGGCCAGCGTGGCCGCCACGGTGCTCAATGAAGTCAGAATCACCAGGGCAATCACAATCCACTTGCGTGTTGTCGCCTGCCGTTCGTCGTTTTCGGACTCGACGCGGTCGTCGTTGGGGGGTTGTGGTCTTTCATCGACCATTCTTGGCGTCCCTTCTTGGTGCCATATTCAGGATCTGAGTCGGTGCGACAGCTTACGACACCAAGCGACGATCAAAATCGGCGAGTGCATGGGAACCGACACAGTTTCAAGTTGTCACCTGGTGTCGGAAGACGCGATGATGTCCGGCACTCGTCGATTGCGATTGAAAGGAACGGCTATGACCGGCAACGAAGTCGAGACAGGTCCCATCGATTACCTGATTGTCGAATGGCCCATCGGTGCTCAACCGACCGGTGAGGCGTTTCCGATTCTGGTCGACCTGGTTGAGCGAGGCATCGTCCGCGTGCTCGACCTTGCCTTCGTCCGCAAAGAAGAAGACGGCACGATCGTTGCGATCGATATCGAAAACCTCGATCTAGATGGCGATCCCGAACTGACATTGGTAGTGGGTGCGTCGTCGGGGCTGCTTGGAGAAGACGATCATCAAGAAGCCGGCGCCGCCCTCGAACCGGGATGCTCTGCAGCAATCCTGGTCTACGAGAACACCTGGGCCGCCCCTTTTGCCGCCGCGGTGCGTCGCAGCGGAGCACAGTTGGTTGCAAGTGGCCGGATACCGATCAACGCCATGATTGCCGCACTCGACGAATACGAAGCCGCTGAGGCCTAGAGAGAAGGGGAACCAAAAATGCCCGGATTGATCCGAGGAGTAGCCCGTACTGCCGTGGTCGCAGGGACAGCGACAGCCGTTTCGAATCGTGTCTCTCGTCGACAGGCCAACAGATGGTCCGACCAGCAGCAGTACGCCGAGCCGGCACCGATGTACGAAGAGCCGCCGGTTTACGCCGCACCTCCACCAGCCGCTCCAAGCACCGACGACAAATTGGCTCAATTGAAGGAGCTCGGCGAGTTGAGAGACTCCGGAGTCCTCACCGAGGCCGAGTTCGAGGTCCAGAAGGAGAAGATTCTCCAGGGGTGACCCGGATCTCGGTCGACATCGTCGACCTGGTTGTACCGCTATACGTATTCGTTGCGTTCCAGCCAACGCATTGCGAACACGCCTTCCAAGGCCGGTAGGTAGAAAGTGATCGCCCTATAGGCGACGGTTGCTCCAAAGGCGGTTGACTGGTCAACGCCGACCGCGGTCAGAAAGCCAGTCATCACCGCTTCGGAAACACCCACACCACCAGGAATTGGCATGAATCCGCCCAACAGGTCGGTGGCCACCGCAACCACCAGGGCAGTGCCAAAGGCCACCTCGACCCCCACCGCGGCGAGGATGATCCAGAGTGTTGTGCCGAGGATCAGCCAATAGGCCAGGTTGGAGCCAAGCAGGCCGAACGCTCGACCCGGCTGGCGAAGCACACCCATGAGTGCGCCCCAACCCTGCTTCACCACCGGAACGATCAGGTCATGGAGCTTCCGGATCTTCACCACCGCGAAGATCGTTCCTACGGCAAGAATCACCACGATCAGAAGGACGAGACCCCAGCTGACATCGACCTGGGTCGTGTCGACGCTGAAATCGCCGCTGAGAATAGCGATGAGCAGAATCGCCACCTGAACGAGGAACCCTGAGAAGCCATCGATCGCACCCAGGGCCACCGCAGACGCCACCGGCACACCGAACTTGTGGAGGAACGTGGCGTTCATCGCCACCCGTCCCGCGGCGCTGGGAACGGCGAGCCCGACAAATTTCGCCGCCACTTGGAGTACGGTCAACGGCCAGAAGGGGAGAGGTCTTCCAACTGCGAAACTCGTGGCACTCGCCTGCGCGAAGAAGTATGTCTGACCCACGATGAGACCGAGGATCATCAAGGGCCATGAGGCGGTCTTCAGTACCGCCCAAACCGAGGCGTAGTCGACCCCGGTGAACAGAGGGATCAGGGCCCATGCTGCCAACAGGATCAGGGCTGCGGTCAACAGACGGCGCAGGCTGACCCGTACCAACTGGACGGGTTCGGGGAGTTCCTGCCCGGTCACGGCAACTGCCGTCGCCTGCAGGTCTTTCATCGCTGGTTTTGGTTTGTCTGCCAGTTTCCTCGTGTCCGGGCCAAGGGCCGCCAGTTGCATATATGGCAGCGTCGCGATCACCGTGTCCATGCCCAGACCGGCAACAGCACTGTTCATGGCCCGCTCGCTGCCCACAAGCAGACTCAGGGAGAACATCAGTTCAACGAAGTCGCGTGAGTGGTCGGACTCCCCAGCGAGCAACGACGCATGGGAGAAGTCACGGACCGTTATCCGGCCGTCTTCGAGATGGATGGATTCCGTGGTGAGATTGCCATGAGAGATGTTGGCTGAATGCAGTCTGGTGATCTCTCGCCAAAGACCTTCGAGCAGGTCGTCTGTGATCTCGTCGGCGGTGACTTCCGTCAGCGGCACTCCAGTCTCATCGGCTGCGAGGAGGGCAATTTCCTGGGTTGCCTGACCGACGGCGAGGATCTCCGGCACGCTGACGCCACCTCTCTCGGCGACCATCGTGGCCAGAGCCTCGTGCTCCACTGCCTGGAGTCTCGAGTAGCCAAGGACACGCCCCTCGTCGCGATACTTGAGGGTGCGCCAGGCCTTGGCTCCCAGTTGGGAGTCGGTGGCATCTCGCCCGTACGCCTTGATGGTGATCGGGGTTCCGTCCATCGTTTGAGCGGTGAATCGACGAACTCCCCACGACTGTTGATGGTTGATCGCCACGTCGACCACCTCCAGACCCATCGTCGCCAGAGCGGCACGGACCGACTCGGGGTCGGGATACCCTTTGGGTGAACCGAATACCAGCAGAACCGCCCCCGCGATCACCATTCCAATGCCGAGCCCACCGATGGTGTCGGACATGTCACCGTATCCAAGGGCTGCGGCGCACACCGCAGTCATCAAGATCGTCACCCAACCGAGACGTCTCATCGGGCGGCTCAAATGCGGCGAAGCGGCTATCAGAATTGCTGCGATGAGGAGTACCCGCATCACCGGGAATCTGGGCATGGGATTGTTCAAACCGAGCTCGGGTAGAACAT
>JBAVIK010000272.1:0-3825 GCA_049686815.1 Acidimicrobiia bacterium
GGTTTGCCAGACACGGCTGTGCGTGAGGCGAAGGACAGAGTTCGCGCTGCAATCGCGTCCAGTGGAGCTCGATTCCCCAACCGAACCGTGACCGTGAATCTCGCTCCTGCCGACCTTCCCAAGTCGGGGACCGATTTTGACCTCCCAATAGCGCTCGGTGTGCTTGCTGCGAGTCGGGAGACACCCATGTCGGGGGATACCGTCGTCGTTGGCGAGCTCGCCCTGGACGGGAGTGTTCGCAGTGGTCCTTCCACGTTGGGCGCTGCGGTGCTCTCAGCCCGGCACGGGGCGCCGTGCATCGTAGGTAGCGCCGCTGCTCGTGATGTGGCTGCCGTACCCGGCTCGACCGTTCACGGCGTTTCCTCCCTGGTCGAGGCGGTGCAGCTCCTGAGATCCGGTTTTGAGGGCACTCCGTGCAGCACTCCCCGGGTGATGTCCGACCAGCGGCACGATGTTGACCTAGCGGATGTTCTAGGTCAGCCAGTGGCGCGGCGTGCAATCGAAGTCGCGGCGGCGGGCCGTCACAACCTGCTGCTTCACGGCCCACCGGGCGGGGGAAAGACGATGTTGGCGCGGCGGTTGCCCGGAATCATGCCTCCCCTGGACGATTCGGAGGCAGTCGAGGTCGCTCTGATCCATGCTGCTGCGGGCTACGAACGGGGAATGACTCGTAGTCGTCCTTTCCGATCGCCCCACCACACCGCCTCACGTCAGGCCCTTGTTGGTGGTGGCTCCGGTGTCGTGGTGCCTGGCGAAGTGTCGTTGGCGCATCGGGGGGTGCTCTTTCTCGATGAGATGGCGGAATTCCCCAGGGCGAATCTGGACACGTTGCGTCAACCACTCGAAGACGGAACGGTGACCGTGGCGAGACGTGGATCGTCCGCGACGTTTCCCGCCTCGTTTCAGCTCATTGCCGCCACCAATCCCTGTCCTTGCGGCTATCTCGGAGATGATCGGAAACCGTGTGAGTGCCGTCCGGCCGCCGCCGCCCGCTACCGGCAGCGTGTATCGGGCCCACTCATCGATCGATTCGATCTCGCGGTCAGGGTCAACCGTCTGGAGGCGAGGTCTCTGCTGACGACTGCAGAAGCCACGGCCATCGTCAGGGCCCGGGTTGCAGGAGCTGTCAATCGTCTCGAACAGGGGTCGATCGAAGTTCGCACGGAATCTGAGAACCTCCTCCGGTCGGTGCTCGAACGTGGTCTGCTGACGGCTCGGGGTGTGGACAGGGTTCGGGGCGTCGCAAGGACCATTTCCGCGTTGGTCGATAGCGACAACGTGAACGATGACCATGTTGCAGAGGCCATGTCGATGAGGGCGGCGTGGTGATCGTATGAATCGGATCCGACCCGACTCCGCTGACTATCCGAGCGGACTAAACGACCTCGAGGACCCGCCGACGTTGTGGCTTCGCGGCGAGTTGAAGAACGCTCCCGGCATTGCCGTCGTGGGTACGAGACGGTGCACCCGATATGGCCTAGATCTCGCCGAGGGCTTTGGTTCGGCTATCGCGAGAGCCGGGTGGACGACGGTGAGTGGTCTAGCTCGTGGGATCGACGCTGCTGCCCATCGTGGTTGTCTAAAGCTCAACGGCCACGCAGTGGCGGTACTCGGATCGGGCATCGATGTTGTCTACCCAACAGAAAATGCAGCTCTGTACGAGAGCATCGTCACCGGTGGCGGAGCGATCCTCTCAGAGTATGCCCCCGGGACCCCGCCGGATCGTTGGCGATTCCCTGCCCGGAATCGTGTGATCGCTGCCATCTCGGCTGCGGTTGTGGTGGTCGAGGCGGCGGCGAAGGGCGGAGCGTTGATAACCGCCCGTCTGGGAGCCGAGTTGGGCAGGCCGGTGTTCGTGGTCCCGGGCGATGTCGATCGGGAGATGTCGGAGGGGTGCAACCGGCTCATCAGGGATGGAGCGCATCCCGTATTGGGCAGTGATGACCTGATCGAGGAACTGAGTCTTGTGGTGGGTCCACCGACGCCAAAGTCGACCAAGGACGATCTTCTCGATATTCCCGTCGATGGTGTCCGGATCGCCGATCTCCCGGACCTTTGGTCAATGAACCCGGCCGAGGCTCTGGTCATGGTGGGACGGCTCGAATTGGAAGGCAGGGTCACCCGCATCGGAGATCTGGTGGTACCGGGGCTCACGACCACAAAGCATGCTGGTGGTGAATTGGGCTAGCCGAGGTCGTTAGAGCTACAGGTGTTCGTGTCTGTTTATCGAGTCGAAACAGAGTCGAAACGTTTCGGTTTTACCTTGCCGCCCGGATGTTGCGTACCTCATGAGGCCATCTCGGGAAGCACTCGGTTCGAGTGAAGGGATGCCAAGCGCGCTCGTTGCGGATGCGCCGGTCGCAACACCCCTGGAGAGTGCTGTCAATAGAGGAGGCGAATGGTGAGGAGAAAGCTGCTGGTTGGAGGTGCGCTTAGTGGATTGCTCGTCCTTTTCATGGCGAGTCCGGCGATGGCGCAGGAGGAGCTCGATCCGGCCTCGCAATTCGTTCTCGACAACCTCTGGGTGTTCATAGCGGGTGTCCTCGTCTTCTTCATGCAGGCCGGCTTCGCCCTGGTCGAGGCGGGACTGACAAGGGCAAAGAACGTATCCAACATCATGATGAAGAATCTGATGGACATGTCCGCCGGGGTCTTGGCCTTTGCCATCGTTGGGTTTGCCGTCGCCTTTGGCGGCAACGAGCTTCTGGGAGGATGGTTCGGTTGGGACCTTGGGATTCCGGGAGTAGAGGACACGTCGGCCAGCGGTCTGCTCCCATCCACGTTCTTCTTCTTCCAGGCGGCCTTCGCCGCAACCGCCGCAACCATCGTCTCGGGAGCTATGGCCGAGCGGACCAAGTTCAAGAGCTATTTCGTCTACAGCTTCTTCATCACCGCGTTGATATATCCGGTTGTGGTCCGCTGGACTTGGGGTGGAGGTTGGTTAGCCCAGTTGGCCACGCCTTTTTCCGATTTTGCCGGCTCGACGGTCGTCCATGCCACCGGTGGATGGGCGGCGCTGATGGGGGCCATCATTCTGGGACCGCGGTTGGGCAAATATGGCAAAGACGGAAGACCAAGGGCCATCCCCGGTCATTCGATACCCTTTGTTGTCCTCGGCGCGATGATCCTGTTCATCGGCTGGTTCGGGTTCAACCCCGGTTCGGAGTTGGCAGCGGACGCGTTCGTGGTGCCAATAGCCCTCAAGACTCTCCTCGCAGCCTGCGCCGGTGCAGTGGTGGCGATGACCGTCAACTGGGCCAGAGACGGAAAGCCGGATGTTTCGATCGCCGCCAACGGTCTCCTCGCCGGACTGGTCGCGATCACCGCACCAGTTGCCGCCGTTGAAACGTGGGCTGCAGTCTTGATTGGGGCTGTCGGGGGTCTGATCGTCGTCTTCTCGGTGTCGATGTTCGAAAAGGTCAAGATCGATGATCCGGTCGGGGCCATCTCCGTTCATGGAGTTGTTGGTACGTGGGGCACTTTGGCCATCGCTTTGTTTGCGGTCTACAACGACGGGTTCCTCGGCAGGGAGAATGCTGGTCTCTTCTACGGAGGCGGGCTGGATCAACTGTGGACACAGCTCATCTTCATCGTTACCCACTTCGTCTGGGTCACCTTGGCCGCCGGTCTCTTGTTCCTCGCGATCCGAAAGACGATCGGTCTCAGAGTGAGCGCCGCCGAAGAGATCGCTGGGCTCGACGTCGAGGAGCACGGATCCCCGGGTTACGGTCATGACCCGACACACTCATTGGGCGCAGTCGGAGTCACATCGGGAGGCAGATCGATATCGCGCGAAGAGACGCCGTCGAATGGTGAAGGGAGTGG
>JBAVIK010000273.1:0-2000 GCA_049686815.1 Acidimicrobiia bacterium
AGTCCGAACTGCACTCGACGAAGGCGGCGGCGGTTTCGGGCTTCTCACTGGCTATCCAAGTCTCGAGGTCAGAGATGAAGATGTTGCGGGGGTCGGCTGAGTAGTCCTCCCACCCAATCGCAACCAACAGCCCTCCCTCGATCTGGATCGAAACTGCGGCCGAGCTCTTCAGCCCGAGCTGTGCGCTGAGTTCGTCACCGATAGTCCAGTCGCACTGGACGATGCTCGTGTCGTTGGCGCCGCATGTGTAAGGCCCAGCGAAACCTATCGCCGTCATGAATTCCAGCCTGCCACGGAGTTCTTTCCCGTAGTTTTCGTATTGCCAGCCCTGATGGATGGCAGTCTCAGAGAGCAGATTCAGGTATCCATCGATGTCACCGTCGTTCAGGGCGGACATCGCCATCTCGGCTATCTCGGTTGGGCTGGTCGGTTCTGGCGAGTTGAGAGGCTGGTTCGCTGTGCCGCCATTGAGTAGAAAGAGATTTCCCATTCCGACCACAAGAATCAAAACGGCAGCCGCCGCCGCTACCAGAACACCGCGGCGGACTGTCGGCCGACGGTCTGGGTGGCGGGTGACCAAATCGTCTGCGGTCTGATCGGTCACCGGTTTCGGAGCCGTATCCCTCAAGTGAGTTTGAGTGTCTGACTTGCTCGCCACCGGGTTGATCTCGCCGTACAACTCGAGGACATGGTCTTCCAACGTCACAGGGACGGCCCCCCTTCTGATACAGCCGGGGCGTGACCGCCCACGGAGATGTATTCACGGGCAAGTCGCTTCTTCGCACGGTGAAACCTCTGTCGCACGCTCTCCGGACGCACACCCAACAGAACTGCTATGTCGTTGTGCGTCAGCTCCTCCCACATCACGAGACGCAGCAGCTCCCGATCCCGCTTCGACAATCGGGAGGCGGCTCTTTCGACCAATTCATGCTCGACACGGCGAACCGCTTCGGTTTCGGGTGTCGGGGTCGGGCGCAGGGCACTCCCGGACGGGGTATCGAGTAGACGTTGGTATCTCCTCTTGCTACGCCATTGGTGCGAGATCACCCTGAAGGCGACTCCGTACAGCCAAGGCAGTGTCTCCGGCTCATGTGGAACGACGTCCAGCCTCCGCAAAGCCACGCTAAAAACCTCCGAGGTAGCGTCCTCGGCGTCGGTGGTGTTGGTGCGACGGCGGCAATAGGCGAAAATCGCGTCCCGATGCCTGGCATAGATGGTCTCGAGGCGCGTTGTATCCGCCGAGCGACCTGATGTGGTCGCACTGGCCCGAAGCGCCGCACTGTCCACACCATGAGTATGCCCGTCGCGGACGATATGTGACACCCTCGAGAGCGGCTACAACCGGCGCTGTCACACAAATCCCGGGACGGGCATAAGCAAGTGAGATGTGTCGCATTCTGACCGTGCTCTTGATCTTCGTGCTGGGATGTGTGGCGTGCGCTACCGAGCCTTCATCTGACCAGGTCAACGCCAGCTCCACCAGCTCTATGATCGAAGACGGGCCGACGACGTTCGACCCATTCGTTCACAAGAGCCCAGGTGAGCATGAAATCGAGATCGTGGTTGATGGGGAATCACGGTCGTACAAACTGCTGGTACCAGACAGTTTTGATCCAGATCAGCCGTCCGCAATGGTATTGGCTTTCCATGGTTGGACGATGAGCCCCGACCAAATGGTCAGGGGTGCTTGGCACCGGCTGTCCCAAGAGTCCGGATTTCTGCTGGTTGCCCCGGCCGGTCTGGACAGTGAGTGGGCGGTTGCACACGATGAAGCCGAAGCATTGTCGGCTCTCCCGGACTCGACAGCCACACTCACCGACTTTCCGGCCGGCGATAGAGATGTGCTGTTTGCCTCACTGGTCCTCTCCGAACTCAACGAGTACTTCCTGATAGATCAGAGCCGCGTCTACGTCACAGGTGAGTCATTGGGAGGTTGGATGGCTTCGAGGGTCGCGTGTGACCTGGGCGGGCAGATTACAGCCCTAGGGGCGACTTACAAC
>JBAVIK010000274.1:0-2144 GCA_049686815.1 Acidimicrobiia bacterium
AGCCAGGCAAACGCCGCACCGATGACGGTGGCAAACAAGAGAAGAAGCCAATTGTCGCGGCCCAGGTCGACAAGACTGCCCGGGACTCCCTCGAAGAGACTGACCGGGATCAGGGCCGCAGCTCCAACCAGCATGGCGTAGATGGTCACCGTGATCGCACGATTGGTGGCGATCGCTCTCTTGGCGAGCACCGAGTAGCCGGCACCGAGGATTGCGGTCGCGAGCATGAGTGCATCGCCGACCAGCTGGCCATCGCCAAACCCTCGTGTTGCCATCACCACCGTCACACCGAGAACGGTCAATATTGCACCGGTTGCCTGGCGGGGACTCAGCCGTTCTCCGGTCAACCTCCTCGCCATGATCATCGACCAGATCGGGAGTGTCCCGATGACGACGGCGGCCCGCGATGCCGTGGTGTAGGTCAGGCCGACATTGAATGTCATTGCGAAGAGCCCGAAGCCGACGACACCCGCTCCCAGAACCCATAGCTTGCCTTCACCTAGCTGAAGCATGCGACGGTTGAAGATGGTGAGGGTCATGACCAGGATTAGTGCGGCTCCGCCAAACCGGATCAGACCGATGGTGAACGGCGGTACCTCGTTTGAACGAAGCACCGACACGGCGATCAGCGTGGCGCCGAAGGCTGAAGCGCCGGCGGCAGCACCCATGTTCGAGACGAGTTGGCGGTTGATCTGGTGTCGCTTTGTGTGGAGACGGGTGAGCAGTCGTTCTAGCGGATTGGCTCGGAGAGGGTGACGGGAATCGAACCCGCGCTTCTTGAGCCGTTGGGCAGGGCCTCACGTTGGTCTGTTTGAGCGGGTGACGGGAATCGAACCCGCGTCTTGAGCTTGGGAAGCTCACGTTCTGCCATTGAACTACACCCGCGAGAGCCGACAGGATAGTTGGGTAGGCGTGGCAACGAACCTTGGTGTCGTGGAACCGCGGATGGTTCAGGTGAGCAGTGTCACCAGTCCCCAGGTGGTGAGAATCACACCAACCACGACGAGGAACCTGACTCGCCCCGGTCGATAATGGGCTTCCGGCACGCCCCGTGGTGCCTCGCCCTGACGATGTTTCCACCATGCCAACCCGTTGCCGATGAGGAGAGCGAGCCCGAGTGCAATTATGAGCTCGGGGAGCAGATTGTCGAAGTCGAACAGTTCACCCACGATTGCCACGGTAACCCTGGATAGGCTGCGACGGTGAACCAGCAAGCGTCAGCGTCCGCACCTGCCACCACAGCCAATATCGGCCCGGGTTTTGACATCATCGCTCTTGCGCTGGGGCTTCGCTGTCGGGTGACTGCGGTTCTGGCAGATGAGTGGTCTGTGCGGCATGTGAATGACCTTCGTCCTGATGCGGACGAGGGCGACGGTGTCCTGGTCGCTGCCCGGCACGCGGTTGGAGAGAGACCACTCGAGTTGTCAGTCGAGACCGAGATCCCGATCGGTCGGGGTCTGGGATCGTCAGCCGCTTCATACGTTGCGGGCGTTGCGGCGGCCCTGAGAGCGGTCGGTGAGGAGGCCAATCCCGACCGTGTATTCAGGTTGGCTGCGGATCTCGAAGGGCATGATGATCAGGTGGGAGCCGCCGTGTATGGAGGACTTGTGGTCGTTCCGGCCGAAGGGCTACCGATACGTCTCCCTTTTCATCCGTCCCTCAGGGTCGTGATTGCGATTCCAGACACCAAATTGCCTACGGCGAAGGCGCGGGCGGTGATTCCGGCGCAGCATCCCCATGACGTGGTCCTACGCAGCCTTTCCAGAGTGTCGACTTTGACAGCGGGGTTGATCACCGGAGACCCGGAGATGCTGGCTGCCTCCCACGGAGACGAGATTCATGAGGTCCATCGTGCAAACCTGAGCCCTGAAGTCGACATGATGAAAGATGTGGCACGCCGGGCCGGCGCCCATCACGCCGCCCGCTCGGGTGCCGGTCCGTCCATTGTTGCGATTACTTCCATCGACCAGGCGGATAGGGTTGCTGCAGCCCTGGCCGAGACCGGTGCTGCTGTCATCAATCAGCCGATGGATCCCACCGGATTGGCGTGGTAATCGGTCGAGCTCAGAGCTTGTTGGCCGATGGTGGCGATAAGAGACCCCCACATCAGTGCTGATGCGAAGGGTCTCGTGGATTCGGGGTCC
>JBAVIK010000275.1:0-4579 GCA_049686815.1 Acidimicrobiia bacterium
AGCCCACCCAGAACAAGAAGGCGACGAACACGAGCGACTCGATGATCAGACCCTGGCCACGGAAGTCGGGCTGCTGAGTGATCGCCTCACCAGCAGCCAGCAGGTCGAGGATACCGAGAGCGGCTCCGGCCAGAGTGGTGTCCTTGAACAGCGAGATGAACTGGCCGATCTGAGCAGGTATGACATTCCTCAGTGCCTGGGGCATGACAATCCGGAACATCTGCTTGGTCGGAGACAGACCTAGGGCCTTGGCTGCCTCCTCCTGGCCCCGGGGCACCGACTGAAGTCCACCACGGACGATCTCGGCGATATAGGAGGCCGTGAAGATGGTGAAGGTGACGATTGCCCTAACCACCTTTGACGGCGCCAGAGCCGCAGGCACGAAGAACTCCAGGGAGACGTTGGCCAGCAACAACAGGACGAAAAGAGGCGACCCCCTAACGAATTCGATATAGACAATCGATACCGATTTGAGGAGGGGAAGCTTCGACCGTCGCCCAAGTGCGAGCAGTACGCCTATCGGAAACGACAGGACGATTCCGGCAGCGGCCGAGGTCATGTTGAAGAGAAAACCTTCCCATTCAGCGAGGGGCACTGCGGAGGTCAGATAGAAGAAGACCGCAATCGGGGCAACAAGCAGAACCAGGACACCCACCCGAACCAACCATCTGGCCAAGGTGAGTCGACCCAGAACTCTCCCCACCCAATAGCCGACAAGTGTCGACACCAGCATGAACAGAGTGGTGATCCACGGACCTGAGGTGCTGGTGAGAAGTAACAGCAGCAAGATCGCTCCCATGATCAGACCGAAGCGTCTCACCAGATCTGACGACCTTTGTGCGACACTCATCCCCGATGCTGCGGAGGTTCCGACGCGAATCTGCCGGGCTGCGATCAGACCGGCGATGATCCCGCCCCACAAGCCGATGACGCTCAGGGACACCGAGATGACCATCAACTCCTCTGAGGGCCACCTGCCAACCATGAGGAGTTTCAGATTGGCCTGGATGATCTCCCAACGGCCATTGACAAAGACAAACAACGCGACCCGGAAGACGACATAGAGGGCAAGGAGGCCAAAGACAATCGTGAGGATCGAGTCGAATACCGAGTTGAACAGGTTCTTCTTGACCCAGTACCCGGCGCCGGGCCCTTTGGGTGGAGTTCGGCTCTCGGGAGTGGTGGCGGTGACGGTCATCTCTCCACCAATTTGAAGCGACGATTGGCGATGTTGACGAAGAACGAGGTGATCAGAGAGAGAGCCACATAGAAGATCAGGGCAAGGGCAAAGGCAGGCACAGCGGGCGAGCCGTTACCTACGGTGATCTGGGTGACGTTGGTCAACTCGAAATAGGAGAAGGCCGCACCCAGGGAAGAGTTCTTGATGAGGCTGAGATATTGATTGCCTATCGGGGGAATGGCGATCCGCATCGCCTGAGGAAGAACGATCCTGGACATTCGCTGGGAGGCCGAGAGGGCCAACGCGGCTCCGGCCTCGTTCTGTCCTTTGGGAACGGCCTGTATCGAGCCACGGACGGTTTCAGCGATATGACTTGCGGTGTATATGACCAGAGCAACCAGGACTGCGACATAGGAGGGGTCGACTCTGATCCCACCGGCAATCTGGAGCCCGTCAACCACCGGGAGAGTCAGCTGCGCCCCGAGAAATGACCAGCCGAGGACAACCACGACAACGAAGAACCCACCACCGATGAGCAACGAATGTGCCGGAGCACCGGTGCGATCTGATACTGAGTTTCGCCACTTTGCCAACGCCCACCAGCCAATTGCACCAATCAGGCCGACGATGATGAGACTCATCCCGGACGCGTCCTGATACCAGGGAACTCCGACACCACGATTGGAAATCACCAGCCAACCCAGCGGAGACCATGCCTCCTGGATCCTGGGAAGTATCTGGAGGATCAGACCGAGGAAGGTGAAGGTCATGATCAGCAGCAACGGGAGGTTGCGAATGACTTCGATGTAGACCGCGGTCAGTTGACGAACGATCCAGTTCTGCGAGAGACGACCGATCCCGATGATGATTCCAAGGATCGTGGCCAGGATGATCCCGACCACCGAGATCGCGATCGTGTTCTTCAGACCGATGATGTAGGCGTTGCGGACCGATTCGGTCTCTGAGAAGTCGGCGCCCGGGATATCAAAACTGGCGGGCTGTTTCAAGAAGTCGAAGCTGGTCGGAATACCGCTATTGGCGGTGTTGGTCAGATAGTTCGACCACAGCCAGAGCAAGAACGCCAGCACGATGAAGAACACCACGATCTGAAACGCCCATGACAGGAATTTGACGTTCCTGTAAAAGGGCGGCCTGGTCGCCTCGACGGTGCGTTCTCGAACGGGTGCTGTCATCAGTTTGGTAATGCGGGCGGCCTGAGGCCGCCCGCATTAGCTCATCTTCTAGCGATAAGGCGGCGCGTAGAGCAGACCACCGTCGAACCACAGGGCATTGATGCCTCGCTCGAGACCGAGTGGCTCGAGGTTGACGGCGAAGATCTCGCCATAGTTGCCCACCTGCTTGATCACCTGATAGGCGAAGTCTGCCGGGAGACCGAGACCCGGATCGAGGATGGTGACGTTGCCGTCACCGTCTTCGAACTCTCCACCCAGGAACTTGACGACATTGGCATCGTCGGAGGTGAGGAAGGTGTCCACGTTGTCCGACGTGATACCCCACTCCTCAGCCTGGATGGTGGCCAGGATCGCCCAGTTGACTGCCTGTGCCCACTGTGTATCGCCGTCGAGGACCAGTGGTGCCAGAGGCTCCTTGGAAAAGACCTCCGGAAGGATCACGACACTGTCCGGGCCGTCCGGCTGATCTGCCTTGATACCAGTCAAAGCACTCGAGTCAGCACTCCAACCGTCACACTGACCGGCGTTGAACGCCTCCTGAATGAGGTCGTTGCTATCAAACGGGCGCACTTCCCAATCGAGGCCGAGACGGGCCGCCTCAGCAGCCGCGTTGCCTTCGGTGGTGGTGCCCTTAGCCACACAAACGATCACACCGTCCATGTCTTCGATGCTGGCGTAGCCCGCATCGGCCGGGACCATCATCCCTTGACCGTCGTAGTAGGTGACGGTGAGGAACGTGGCGCTCTCTCCTCCGTCGCGGCTAGCGGTCCATGTGGTGTTACGAACCAGGACGTCAACTTGACCAGACTGCAACGCAGTGAAGCGATCTGCGGTCTCGAGGTCGACGTGGTTCACGGCCGTGGCATCGCCGAGAATCGCCGCAGCAATCACCCGACAGAAATCGGAGTCGAACCCAACATGCTCACCGTCTTCTGTCAGCACTGCGAATCCGGTCAAGGCATCGCGTGTTCCACAGTTGAGCTCACCGCGAGCTTGCACCGCGGCCATCGTCTCACCATCGCTGCTTCCTCCATCACCACCGCTGGGGGCGGCAGTGGTGTCGCTCCCTGCAGCCGCGGTGGTGGTTGCGTCACCACCATCATCTGACGTACAGGCAGCGACTATCAGCATCAGGGCGGCAAGAGCCACCAGAAGCTTGGTTAATTTCATCTTTCCTCCGTTAGTTTGAAGAGCGGGCAGGTAGTAACCCTGCCCACTGGTTTTCCGACCCTAATCGCCTCGTCTTCTCCAGTGCGCCGCAAAACCTTCATCTACGGTTCGACTGACGGCCAACTGCGATATACCCTTCAGCTCGGTTCGATAGGAGGAACCCCCCACTTATGAAGAAATCAACACGTCTATTGGCATTGATTGCCACGCTCGCTCTCGTTGTCGCCGCGTGCGGTGACGACAGCGGCACCAGCTCGGGCGGCACTGCCGCCGAAGGCTTGACCGATCTCGAAGGCATGACCGTCACAGTCGGCGTCGAGAACGCCTACCTTCCCTTCAACTACATCCTCGCGGGTGAAACCGAGGGACAGGGTTGGGACTACGACGCATGGGCCAAGATCTGCGAGCTTCTCAACTGCGTACCTGAATTTGTCGAGGCCGGATGGCCGGCGGTTATCGACCAGGTAGCTGCAGGTGAGATTGACACCGCGGCCGACGGCATCTCGATCACCGATGAGCGCAAGGAAGTCGTCGACTACTCCGACGAGTACATGGTGGTGACACAGAAATTCATCAAACAACTTGGTGATGATCGCTATGACACTGCCCAAGATGTCATCGACTCCGACGCGATTGTGGCGACACAGGTCGGCACTACCAACTATGAGCTCGCCGAAGGTTTGGTTGGCGCCGATCGGATCCAGGCGTTTGACCAGTTCGGTCTGGCCATTCAGGCTCTCATCGCAGGGGACGTCGACGTTGTCATCATCGATGATGCGGCCGGTCTCGGCTACATCGGCGAAAACGCCGAGACGATCGAGACTATCCAAGACCCGTTGCAGTCAGACCCCCTCGGGTTCATCTTCCCGCTCGGATCAGATCTGGTTGGACCGGTCAATGAGGCAATCGCCGCGATGCGTGCCGACGGCACATTCGACGAGCTTGGCGTTGAGTGGTTCGGCCCGGGCTTCGAAGTCACTTACGACGACATCGCAGGCTGACAACAACTCGCGATCTAATACTCGAAGCGGGGGGG
>JBAVIK010000276.1:0-1798 GCA_049686815.1 Acidimicrobiia bacterium
ACACGTTCCTGGGGTGCGGTTCTGCCTTCCAGGTCCAGCTCGAGTCGCCGCCGTACCAATTCGAGTATGAACGTACCTGGTACTCCCAACACGGCTCTGCCGTCAATCACATCTGCTGGATCGTGCCCGATGCTCGAGCGACCGTGGACTACCTGCTGGCGAACGGATGTGAGGCGCGGATGCCGTATGAGGAGTTCGGCGTGTACCGCGGCTTCGTCTGTACGGATCCGGAAGGTCGATGGATCGAGATCATGGAGTACATCGACGACTTCAAAACCCCCGACGTCGAGTTTCGACCGTTTGGCATTCCGGGCCTTCAGTTGTTCGGACCAACGCAGCTAACCAATGACCTCCCCGGCATGGAACGCTGGTATCAGGACGTTCTCGGGTTGAGGACAGTCATTGGTTCTGCGGAAGCCGGCATCGTCTTCATGGCAGACGATGAGTTCGGGCCTGAACGAAACATCGCGATGATCCTCGCCGAACCGTCGTCGGAAGCGGAACAAGAACTCTTCGAACGGCACGGCCCCGTGATCGCCGGGGTCAACCATCAGGCCGTCGATGTGGAGCGCGCTGACATCGATGCCGGGGCTGCAGGATTCCGGCGTCTAGATGAGCTCGAGCACGATGAGCGCACCGGACTCCTTACTTCGACCTTCCGCGAGCCGAGCGGCAACCTGATCTACCTTCGGGAGGTCCTTCCCGTCACATGAGTTCGCTGCATGGTTTCGGATGGCAGAGGCCCTCCGGGCGTGCTGTCGACATTCGGGACTCGCTGATCCCGGAGACTTCCCCATCTTCGGCATGGGACGATCCTGGGGAGATCGAGCAATTGCGCTCGGCATGGTCCCAGCAGGCCGAGCTGAAATATCAGAGCGATATCGTCTGTGACGAGGAAGTGATCGCAGGGGTCCGATGCCTGGTGGCGAACGGACCTGCGGGTTCACCAACAACGCTCTACGTTCACGGTGGGGGTTTCGTGGCGGGTAGCCCGAAAACAGCCCGTCTCGTCACTGACCGTTTGGCCCGATCGGTTTCGATCGTGTCCGTGGACTACAGGCTCGCACCCGAGCACCAATTTCCGGACGGCCGCGACGATGTTCTAAAGGTCTACACGGAACTCCTCTCCGGAATAGGCCCGAACCTGACGGTGGCAGGCGACTCCGCGGGCGCCAACCTGGCCCTGGCGGCGATCTTGACTGCCATCGAAGAGGGGACCCCCGGACCTGCCGCCGTGGGGTTGATTTCGCCGATCGTCGATCTCACGCTCTCCGGAGACACGGCGGACCTTCTCCTGGGCATCGATCCCACGTTCACCAACCAGACGGTCCTGCGGTCGTTCATATCCGCCTATGCCGGCAACCATCCACTGTCAGGTCCCGCACTCTCGCCACTCTTCTCCTCACACCTCGGGTTTCTCCCGCGTACGTTGATCCAGGTGGGATCAAGGGAGCTGTTGTTGTCGGACTCCACCAGACTGGCGCGGCGAGCCCGATTGCTGGGTGCGGACGTGACTCTCGACGTCTGGGAGGGCATGTGGCATACCTGGCACTACCAGACGGATCTCGTCGAGTCGCAGAACGCTCTGTCCGAGCTTGCGCGCTTCTTGGTTGGTCACTCAACACCACCAGAATCTTCTGATCTGTTGGGCTAGACGCTTGAAATCTATGTGATAGCAGCCAACCACCTAGAAAATAGTTGTCAAATGGTGCTCAGTGCGATATATATGCTTGAGAAGCGAGCCACAAGCTCGTGACTCAGACATGGAGAGACAAGATGAAGAAGAGACGAGTATTGG
>JBAVIK010000277.1:0-3944 GCA_049686815.1 Acidimicrobiia bacterium
GGCGCGCATTCAACGCTCGGAGGGTCTCACCAACATCTCCGACCAGCCCGAGGTCGACTGACGCTCGCCGACCGAGATGAAGTGGCTTGTCATCGACCTGAATGATCGTTGCCTCGTGAGGCAGAAAATCGTGATAGGGGAAGTCGGTTCCGAGCATCAGCAGTAGGTCGCACTCTCCCAGAGCGGTCGTCCCAGCACCCCAACCCAACAGACCGACCATGCCGATGCCATTCGGGTTGTCAGCTTCGAGGACGTCCTTCCCGCGATATGCATACGACACCGGAGCCTGCAGCTTTCGCGATATTTCCAGAACCTCCTTCCGGGCATTCCTGGTTCCTTCCCCACCGTGGATCGCGATGTTCGTTGCTTTGGAGATGAGGTCGACGGCCTTGTCCAATGTCTTGTCATCGGGGCGAATCAGAGGCAGGTCAGTGAGGATGGGGTGCTTCACCATTGGGTGGTCGATCGTCGCGGCGGAGACATCGCCAGGGAGGATCACCATGCCGACTCCACGCTCATAAATGGCGGCCTGGATGGCAAGCTCCGATAGTCGCGGCATCTGACGGGGCGATGTGATCATGGCAACGTAATGACAGCAGTGGGCGAATATCCGCTCCGGATCAGTTTCTTGGAAGTAGCCGGTGCCGATTTCGGTGCTGGGAATGTGGGTCGCGATGGCAAACACCGGTGCGCCATTTCGCTGGCAGTCATACAGTCCGTTCAATAGGTGAAGGCTGCCGGGTCCGGACGAACCGAGGACGGCGGTCGGTCGACCGGAGGTCTGGGCATCGGCCCCAGCGGAGAAGGCCCCCGCTTCCTCGTTGCGAACGTGGACGAAGTTGATCTCCGACTGACGCTGACGCAAGCCGTCGACAATTGGGTTGGCCGAGTCACCGACGATCCCATAGACATTCTTGATTCCAGCCTCGATCATCTGATCGATGAGAACTTCGGCAACAGTCTGTGCCATCACATTTCCTCTCGGTTTCGTTTGTACCTAGATCACGATTCGTGGATATTGAGGCGCCCACATGGCTTGTTGCACCGCCTCGATTGGGTCTTTGACCTCGACGCGTGCCACGCCCTGTGCGATGGCGGTTTTGACCACCTCAACAGCCACGGTGGCGGAGACTTCATGGAGCCTCTCGATACTGGGAAGCAGGCCCTTCGCCGTGTCCGTGGGGTCCGCAAGGCTGGCCAAGGCTCTCGACCCCGCGAGAAACATCGATTCCGTCATCTGTGCTGCCCGACTGACAATCGTGCCCAACCCGAGTCCGGGGAAGAACAGTGCATTGTTTGCCTGGCCGATCCGGTAGGTCGTGCCGTCGTACTCGACCGGGTCGAAAGGGCTGCCGGTGGCAACCAGTGCCGCCCCATCCGTCCAGGCCAGCAGATTGGCTGGGGTTTGCTCGGCCAATGGGGTGGGGTTGGACATGGGGAGCACGATGGGACGCTCGCAGTTGGCGTGCATCGAGCGGACAATTTCTTCGCTAAAGGCCCCGGGGACCCCCGACGTCCCTACCAGCATCGTCGGCTGGAGATTGGCGATGACGTCTTTCAACTGGATGGTTCCGTCAGCGTTCTGCCAACCGTGAACCATCGCCGGGTCTTTTGCAAAGGGCACCTGGTAGTCGTGCAGATCCGTCATGTCGCTTGTGAGAAGACCGGGACGATCGAGGAGCCAAATCCGGTTGTTGGCGTCGGCTTCGTCGAGCCCGTCTTCGCGCATCGCGGCAGCGATCAAGTCGGCGATTCCGACTCCGGCGGATCCGGCCCCGAATACCACGACCTGCTGGTCGACGAGTCGGCCTCCTGAGACCTTGACGCCGGCAAGTGCGCACGCGAGACCAACAGCGGCAGTGCCTTGTATGTCGTCGTCAAACGTGCAAAGAGTGTCACCGTAGCGAGCCAATATTCCTCGAGCTTGTGGGGCCCCGAAGTCCTCCCAGTGCAGGATCGCATTCGGGAATCTCGCATTCGCGGCCGCCACGTAGGCATCGATGAACCGGTCGTACTCCTCGCCTCTCACCCGGGATCTCTTCAGCCCCATGTATCGGGGGTCGTTGAGAAGGCTCTCTCGATTGGTCCCAACATCAAGTCCTACAGCGATGACGCGTGCCGGGTCGATCCCGGCGGCCACGGTGTAGACCGCCAGCTTCCCGATTGAGATGTCGATGCCACCGACGCCCCAGTCCCCGATGCCGAGAATCGCCTCAGCATCGGATGCAACGATCAAGTCCACGTCTTCGGCGCCGAGCTCGGTCGATTGAAGGGCCTTGTCTATCCCATCGATGTCCTCGATGTTGAGGAACACTCCCCGCGGACGGCGGAACAAATGGCTGTACTCCTCGATTGCTTTACCCACGGTCGGGGTGTAAACGATTGGCAGCATCTCCGATACGTGCCGACCCATCAGCTTGTAGAAGAGCACCTCGTTGCTGTCATGAAGCTGTGCGAGAAAGGCCCACTTCAGGATGTCAGTACCGGCGAGTTGGAACTGTTCGTAGCTGCGCTCGACTTGCTCGTCGATGGTCTCGATCACCGACGGCAACAGTCCGTGGATACCCAAATGATCTCTTTCCGCCTGGGTAAAGGCGGTGCCCCGGTTTAGGAGTGGGTTGTCGAGCACGTCAATGCCCCGGGCATTGATATGAAGCTCCGTAGCCCCGTCGGCGGTCCTGCTGGTGCTGAAGTCATTCGATCTCAACGGATGTGTCCTTTCGTGAAGCCTTTTCGCTTTCCACCGCCCACCTATCGACGATGGCCCTTTCGTTTCTCCCGTGTCCCAAGAAGCTGAGAAACCACGAGATCGTGGCCACAAAGCGGTTTCTGAATCCGGTGAGAAAGGTGAGATGGACGAATAGCCACATCAACCAACCCACGAATCCCCAAACCCGGACGCCGTGGAAGCTGACGATCGCTCTCCGCCTAGAGATTGCAGCCATGCTTCCCAGGTCGCGGTAGACGAACGCAACAGGCTCTTTCTCGTCATCGAGACGATGAATGATTGTGCGGGCCGAATGAATCCCAGTCTGCATCGCCACCTCGGCTACACCCGGGAGACCGTTCAACGCCATCATGTCCCCAATGGCAAATACTTCAGGATGACCTGGCAGGGTGCAGTCGGGGAGAACTTTGATACGACCGGCTCGATCAACCTCGGCTCCAGACTCCTCTGACAGCATCGCTGCCAGCGGAGAGGCCTGAACGCCAGCAGCCCAGATGACCGTTTTCGCCGCGAGACGTTGAATCGAGCCATCGGGACCCTTGAAGTCGACCCCATCCGCGTCGACACCGGTCACGATGGATGAGGTCTGAATCTCCACTCCAGTTCTCTCCAGTTCGCGTGACCCGTGACGGGAGAGTCTGTCCCCGAATGTGGCCAGGATCTCTTCTCCACCTTCGAACAGGACCACCCGCACCTCGGACGGGTCACTCCTCCGGAAGTTGTTGGTGAGCGCCCGACGCGACATCTCTGCAATCTGACCGGCGATCTCGACACCTGTGGGACCCCCACCCACGACCGCGAAGGTCAGCCATTCGTGGCGGATTTCGGCATCGGACTCGAGTTCCGCCCGTTCAAACGCCCCGAGAATCCGCTCCCGTTGCGCAACCGCGTCGGCAAGTGTCTTCATCCCCGGAGCGTGCTCGGCGAACTCATCGTGACCGAAGTAGGACTGGCTGACACCTGCGGCAACGATCAGGCTGTCGTAGCCGAGAGTGTCCCTGGTGTTGCCGGGACGTGCAACCTCCACCGTTTGGGCGGCCAAGTCAAAACCCACCACATCGCCGAGTTCGACCGTGACATTGCTGTGCTTTCTCAGGACGTCCCTGGTTGCCGGGGCGATCGATCCTTCCGAAAGGATCCCGGTGGCTACCTGGTACAACAGTGGTTGGAACACGTGGTGGTTGGTCCGGTCGATGAGGGTCACGTCGACCGGAGC
>JBAVIK010000278.1:0-3771 GCA_049686815.1 Acidimicrobiia bacterium
GGCCCACCCAACGCCATCATCAACGGCATTTTTATCCTCACTCCCACTGAGGAACAGGGGAATACGGTGTTCGACATCACTCTGATCGCCGTGCAAGACGACGATCCTTCGATCAGCACCTCGGAAACCTTCCGGATCTTCGTGGCGGCACTCCCCGCCGTGCAGCATGACCAACCGAGCTTGGATCCGCTGGCGGCGCCGCCCGGTGGAGACATCACCGTGAGTGGCGACAGCTATCTGCCAGGTTCACCCGTCGGTATCTACCTGTTCAGCGACCCGGTGCTTCTCGGCATTACAACAGCGGACATCGGCGGGGCGTTTTCACTGACCGTGACAATCCCCCCGACGACGCCCGCTGGTACACACAACATTTTGGTGATGGGAACTGACCCGGACGGAGCGCTCCGCACGTTGGTGGGCACGTTCGAGATCGAAGACGATCCCGACAACGACGGATTGAGCACCGCAGAAGAAGTCCTCACGGGAACTGACCCGTCGAACCCGGACAGCGACGGAGATGGGGTCATCGACGGAATCGACGCCTCCTGGCTGGTGCAGTATCTCAACGATCTCCCGAACAATGATTTCAAGCGGCGATTGAACCGGGGTGCCATGAAGCTCACAATCGTCGCCGCAGCCATTTCAGTGAATCTTGGCAACGGTGAGACCGCCCTCGCCATCACAGGCAGCCTGCACAATCGTATCGATGGTTGTGGCGCAACGGCCGATGGCAACGATTGGATCGTCGACTGTGAATCTCAGATCGGCTTCAGGTCTCTTCTGGATCTCTACGAGCGGGGTGTCGCGACCCTTCCCCTGCCAAAACCGTTCCCATGGAGCTGAAACTGAGAAGCGCCCTCACTCGATCAGACTCATCTGGACAGCCGTCAACCCCTCAGCCGGCAAGTCGTTGATCGTCTCGCCCATTGCGTTGAAGGTGCCCATGGTTCGCTCGAACGATGGGCTGCCCGGCTCCGCGACCCGGACCCGAAAGGTTCCGCGTTCGACGTATGTAGGGACAGCCCCGACCGACGTGAACCGCCATTCCCCACTGTGCTGAGTCGCTTTGACCAGTGCGATCACGCCGTCCGCTGTTCGTGCCGTGTGGGTTTGACCTGACAGGAAGTTGCCCAACCCGTGGAGGATGAACTCGCCGTCGACCTCCTCGACCGGGCCAACCCAATGTGAGTGATGAGTCACCACGAGGTCGACGAACGGTGACTTGATCAGCCGGTGGGAAAGCTCGAGCTGTTGTGGCGTCGGGTGGTCGACGTATTCAGTACAGCAGTGCATGCTCACCACAACGAGGTCTGCACCGGCCTCCTTGGCGGTTCGGGCGGACCTGATCAGCTCGTCGGCATCTAGCAACTGGACCAGCCATGACTTGTCCTCGGGCATCCTGAATCCGTTCAGCCAGTAGGTACCCGAAACATGACCGAGTGTCAGATCTCCGGTGCGATAGAGGACGGGAGCGTCCGCTTGTAGAGCGCTCGGGGCCATTCCGGCGTGGACAAGTCCCGCTTCGTCGAGCACACCCAAAGTTCCTATGACTCCATCGACACCCCGGTCGTAGCTGTGGTTCGAGGCAGTGGAACACCCGTCAAAACCGGCGTAGGCGAGCCCGTCGGCCACCTCACGTGGTCCGTTGAAGATCGGATACGCCGAGAGGTTTCTCGATGTGGGGCTCAACGGGACCTCGAGATGGCAGATGCTCAGATCTGCCTGGGAAATGACGTGCCGAACGTCGGTGAACAACTGTGAGAAGTCATACCTCCCACCGGGGGTTCGGGCCGCTGCATTGACACGGAGATGGGTCAGAGTGTCGCCAGTGAATGCGACGGTGACCTCTTCTCCCGTCTCATTCATCGCAGCGAGGAACCGGAGACGTGCCGCGTCCACCGATAGGACGCCCTTGTCCTCCGTGGCAATAGCGCTGCCTGCTGATGTTTGAGACACGTCCATGTCATCAGAGGCCAAAGCCGTGACCGGGATTAGAGCCAGGGCGACTAGTAGGGAGGAGACAAAACGAAGACGCATCGTCCGATCATTCTGCTTTCTCGCCGACCCGATTCAATGACCCCCGGCCGGATTCCGGTGAGGTCGATCAACCGGTGCCGACGAGCTTCCGATCCCGGGGATAAGCCATGAACGCGCCCACGAGGAAGAGCACGGCCCCAATGAAGGTGGTCAGGTTCACCGCCTCGACACTGATCATTTCATCAGTCCGGGGCAGAACAAAAGCCGCAATTGCAGAGATGCCAAAGGCGACCGAGCCCATCAAGTTGGCGACAGCTACCCGAATGTCGGTCACCGACCCACTCCGCGCGATCTGAACTGAAATGATGCTCGAAACCAGGAAGGCCACCGACCCGAAAGCGTCCGGTGACCACACCGCCCGATCGGTTTGAGTGGTGGAGAGATCGCCCAGGAGTGGTACGAAGGTGCTGATGTTGAAGAAAAGTGTGCCAGCCAGTTGGATGATCGACGCTATGCCATCGCGGCTGAGGCCGCCGAGGCGAAACAGCACCCTCGGCGAGGTGTCGTCAGTGTTGATCGACAGGTAGTACTGGGTGTACCCGCCACTTGTGAAGAAAATCGACGCAACGAAGAAGGTCGCCGCCACCAGCCCGGCGGGCAGGTTTTGGTAGTAGAACGGAAGTGAGCCCAGGGCGAAACCGGTGGCGCCGATCCCAAAGAACCACGACATGGCTCTGTTGAGCTTCAACTCAGTTGCCAACATCACCTCTCAACACGATGGATCGAGGCTAACTGGTGTACGACCCGATCAGCTGAACACCAGCTCGCCGTCACTCACACTGACCTTGACACTTTGTCCTTCGCTGAACCGACCTTCGAGAATTGCAAGTGCCATCGGGTCGGCCAGGTCCTTTTGGATCACCCGCTTCAGCGGCCTGGCTCCATAGACAGGGTCGTAGCCCCTGTCTGCGAGCAGGTCCAATGCCTCGTCGGTGACGGCAAGATCGATCTTGCGAGCTCTGAGCCGCTGCTCGAGCCACTCGAACTGGATCTCCACGATCTGACGAAGGTCCTCCCGGCTCAGCTTGTCGAAAACGATCACATCGTCGATGCGGTTGAGGAACTCGGGGCGGAACGTGTCGCGGACCGTCCCCAGAACTCTGGCCTCGACCACCTCTCTTGGTAGGTCAGGATCGATGTGCTCCGAGCCGAGGTTGGAGGTCATGATCAGTACGACGTTGGAGAAATCGACGGTACGACCCTGACCGTCGGTGAGACGACCGTCGTCGAGCAGTTGCAGCAATACGTTGAATACTTCGGGATGGGCTTTCTCGACCTCGTCGAGCAGCACCACCGAATAGGGACGACGGCGTACTGCTTCGGTGAGTTGACCACCCTCGTCATATCCGACATATCCGGGGGGAGCGCCGATGAGTCGACTGACCGAGTGCTTCTCCATGTACTCCGACATGTCGATACGCACCATCGATCGGTCGTCATCGAACAGGAACTCGGCGAGGGCCCGCGCCAGCTCGGTTTTACCGACACCGGTGGGACCGAGGAACAGGAACGATCCGACCGGCCGGTGAGGGTCAGACAACCCGGCGCGACTCCTCCGAATGGCGTTGGCTACCGCAGCGACGGGCTGATCCTGACCGACCACACGACGATGGAGGTGATCCTCGAGACGGATCAGCTTCTCGGTCTCGCCTTCCATCAGCTTGGAGAGCGGTATCCCGGTCCACCGCGAAACCACCTCGGCGACGTCTTGGTCGGTCACCTCCTCGGAGAGCA
>JBAVIK010000279.1:0-8700 GCA_049686815.1 Acidimicrobiia bacterium
GCGCACCCATTACTGCTATCTCGGCCGAAGGCCACGCGAAGACCAGATCGGCTCGTATGCCACGGGCATTCATGACCAGATAGGCGCCTCCGTAGGCCTTTCGGGTGATCACCGTGATTCGAGGCACCGTTGCCTCGCAATAGGCGTAGAGAAGCTTCGCACCATGGCGGATGATCCCACCGTGCTCCTGATCGACGCCAGGGAGAAATCCGGGGACGTCCACAAAAGTCAAAATCGGGATGTTGAAAGCGTCGCAAAAGCGAACAAAACGGGCCGCTTTCTCGGACGCGGAAATGTCGAGCGTCCCTGCAAGTACTGCAGGTTGGTTGGCGACGATCCCTACGGCATGCCCGTCGAGCCGCCCGAAACCGACGATGATGTTTTTGGCCCACTGCTCGTGGACTTCGAAGAACTCTTCACTGTCGAGAATCGTCTCGAGCACCCCGATCATGTCATAGGGCTGATTTGCCGAATCGGGAATCAATTCATCCAAGACATCGTCAAACCGGTCAGGCCGGTCGGTTGGGGCGTAGAACGGTGGCGTTTCCATATTGTTGCGAGGTAGGAACGAGATCAGGTAGCGCACCGCCTCGAGCGCCTCGGTTCCGGTCGGATACACGAAATGGGTCACGCCGGATTTTGAAGCGTGGGTCGCGGCACCGCCAAGCTCTTCCATCGTGACGTCTTCGCCGGTCACGGCCTTGATCACATCTGGCCCAGTGATGAACATGTGCGAGGTCTGGTCCACCTGAAAGACGAAGTCGGTCAACGCTGGCGAGTAGACGGCTCCACCGGCACACGGGCCCATGATCACCGAGATCTGGGGGATGACTCCCGAAGCTCGGACGTTGCGTTCGAATATTCGACCGTATCCGTCGAGCGACCCGACCCCCTCCTGGATACGGGCTCCACCGGAGTCTTTCAGCCCGATGACAGGCGCACCGGTATCCAGGGCCATGTCGAGGATCTTGCAGATCTTGTCGGCGACGACACTCCCCAGGCTTCCCCCGAACACGGTGAAGTCCTCGGCGAACACAAACACTGGACGTCCGTCGATGGTTCCGTGGCCAGTCACGACCGCGTCGCCAAGCGGCTTCTTGTCTTCGATGCCGAATCCGGCAGACTGGTGTCTGACGAGTTGATCGATCTCCTGGAACGAGCCTTGATCGAGCAGGGCTTCGATTCGCTCTCTGGCGGTGAGCTTGCCAGCTTCATGCTGTCTGGCGACAGCTCTCTGCGTGCCAGCGTGGAGCGCTTCGTCGCGCAAATGCCTCAATTGTTCGATGCGCGCCTCAGTGCCCAAGAGTCCTCCGTAGTCTCACAGTCTCAGACTCACCCGAAGGCGAGATGGCTACACCATATTTCCAACTGGCGCTTGACATCGTCGGATCGACCCAGGATGTTGCGCGTGAGAATCTCGGAGATCTACCTGTCCTGGTGATGGCCACCGGCCAAACCGAGGGTCGGGGGCGGTCGGGGAGTGTCTGGTTCACGGCGGATCGAGCACTCGCCGCGTCATTTGCGGTCGACGTAGAAGCGTTCGATGAGCGACCGTTCTCGTTGATCGCAGGGATCGCGGCAGGGCGTGTGATCGAAGCCGCCACCTTGAAATGGCCAAATGACCTTCTCATCGACGACAAGAAGGTCGGAGGCATCCTTGTTGAAAGGACCGGTCGGACAGTGGTTGTCGGTTTTGGCCTGAACCTGTTTTGGAGTGATCCTACGGAGGGAGCCGCTGGCGTATTCGCCCAAGATCCGGGAGACGAGGCATACAAAGAGATCGGCTCCCTCTGGGGGGCAGAGCTGAATTCGATCCTTGGGGAGGGGTCTTGGCCGGTGGATGAGTACAGGACCATGTGTGCGACCATCGGTAAGGCAATCACCTGGGAACCTGACGGGAGGGGGTTTGCCGTCGACGTGCGCGAAGACGGAGGTCTCGTGGTCTCATCAGGGGAGGAGGTCGAAGTGATTTTCTCGGGAGCGGTGCATCACATAAGGGCCCAGTGACTCACTGGCTGCCGGCTAACCCAACTCCTCGACTTCGGCCGAGGGAAGGGTGGCCGCGAAGAACGCTGCCAACCGGGCGGAGGCATCGTCGGCCGAGGCCTGATCGAAGCCAGGACCATCGATGTCGAGAAACCCATGTCCGACACTCTCGTAGAGGAGCCACTGGCCGTGTTCGTTGCGTCGCTGCGCTTCGTCAACTGTGGCTGTGTCGATCAGTTCGTCCTCGGCTCCGTAAAGGCCGAGCACGGGAACAGGCAAATGTCCTAGATAGTCCGCCACCTGATGCTCTCTGTCCTCATCACCGGTCAGAGGGGAGTAACAGATCGCCACGGAACCGACCCAGTCACGTGTCGCCGCCTTGATGATGGCGAATCTCCCTCCTGTGTCGATTCCGAGTAATGCGATCGAGTTGCCACGGTTCCAGTCAACGTCATCGGACATGATGAACTCGTACACCTCGTCGAGGTCGGCGGATGCGCGGGAATCCGTCAGCTGGGCGTAGGAAGTGAGGGGATCGGCCTCATTCCGATATAGATCGATTGAAATAGCGGCCAGACCGACCCGGGCAAATCGACGACAAATGTCCTTTTCGAGGCTACTCAAACCGTCGATCCCCGGTATGACGACCACCACCGGAAATCTGCCAGCTTCATCAGGTCGAGCGATATATCCGTTTCTGTGGGCAAGGCCGATCGGCAGCGGCCAAGTGCCGTACAGGATTGGGTAAGTGCCCTCGTGTGACAGGACCGCCAAGTGTGAACCTCCGATGAGTCGACGAGCGCGACATTAACTGCTGGCCCGAGGGTGTCGGTGTTGCGTTGGAACCTGCGGTAATCTGGCGACGTCTAATTCAGACGATGTCTCAGTCCACTATCCCCTCTTCCTCGCGCCGTGGGCTACCAAAGTGGTTGAAGGTCACGATTGTCCTTCTCCTGGTGGTAGCCAATTTGGCCGCGCTCGGTGCCCTGTGGGCAATCAAGACTGGCCAGAGCTTTCTTGCCACTGCCGACACCGATTCACAAGTTGCCGACGTCCTCGATGTCGCAAGTGGGGACGATCTCACATTTCTCATAGTCGGATCCGATTCCCGGGAGGGTCTCGACTCTTTGCAGAACTTTGGCTCCGCCGGCGGAGAGCGTGGAGACGTTGTGATGCTGGTGCGTCTGGACTCAGGCACCTCCTCCGCGCAAATGCTGAGTATCCCTCGTGACCTGTATGTCGACATCGAAGGCCACGGCAGAAACCGGATCAATGCGGCATACGCGTTCGGTGGCCCGAGCCTCATGGTTGAGACAATCAAATCAAATCTCGGGGTCGAAGTGAATCACTATGTGGAGATCGATTTCGTTGGGTTCTCCGCTCTGGTTGATGAACTGGGTGGCATCGAGGTCGACTTCCCGTTTCCGGCGCGGGATGCCAACTCTGGCCTCAGCGTGAGTGCCGGAACACAGACACTCGACGGCGACATGGCCCTCGCCTATGCACGATCGCGGCACTACCAAGAAAATCACAACGGATCGTGGGTCAGTGTGGAAGCCTCCGATATCGGCCGGACTCAAAGACAGCAGACAGTTATCCGCTCGATCATGGCTGAACTGAAGAGCCCGTCCTCGATCGCCGATGCAAGCAACATCACCGGAGCCATGGCACAACACATGACGATCGACTCCAAGCTGGCGTCGACTTCGGTCGCCGGTCTCGCTTGGGATTTCAAGGGGGTTCTCACCGGTTCGGTCGAGGGCGCGACGCTTCCCACCAAGGGAGCCACCATCGATGGACGCTCGGTGGTCCTCATCAAGGAGCCAGAAGCAGGGGCCATGCTCGCCAACTTCAAGGCGGGAGCTCCCCTCGCCGACGCCGCGACCCGGGTTCAGGTTCTCAATGGAAACGGTGTGGGTGGATCGGCCGGGAAGATGTCACAGACGTTGCAGACCTACGGTTACGCGGTCGGCTCGATCGACGACGCAGAATCAGACGACTTTCTGGAAACCACGGTGGTAGTCCCATCTGGAAGTTCCAAGGGTGAGCGAATAGTCGCTGCACTCGGATTCGGTGTAGTAAGAGTGGGAACTGTCGATAACGGATACGACGCCATCGTGATCGTTGGAGCGGATGCTCCGTAGTGGAGACCAGATCACTCGACATAACATGAGGGTGGAATGAACGTCACAATCATCGGCGCCGGATACGTTGGTCTTGTCACAGCTGGCGGTCTGGCCAATCTCGGCCATCAGATTCGTCTTGGTGAGGCCAATCCAGAGAGAGTGGCGCTGCTCCAGTCCGGAGAGGTGCCGATCTTCGAGCAGGGTCTGCCCGACCTGCTGAAAAGGGCAGTTGAGCGCGATTCGATCAGCTTCCACAGCTCCAACATCGAGGCAATTGTGGGAGCACAGCTCATCTTCCTTTGCCTGCCCACACCTGAGTCCGATGACGGTCGCGCCGATCTCACATATATCAATGCGGTGATTGAGGAGCTGGCACGCGAGGTGAGTGACAATTCAGTCTTTGTGATCAAGTCGACTGTGCCACCCGGCACTGTGGCGACCTTGCGGAAGAAGCTCGCCGATCTGGGCAGTTCGGCAGGAATCGTTTCCCATCCAGAGTTTCTCCGCGAGGGCAAGGCGGTCGAAGACTTTATGGAGCCCGACCGCATCGTGGTCGGTGCCTACGAGGAGAGCGACGCGGATTTGGTTGCGAATCTCTATCGCTCTCTCGATGCGACCATCGTCAGAACCGATCCGACCTCAGCGGAGATGATCAAATATGCCTCCAATTCCTACCTGGCGGCTCGGCTGACCTTCGTCAACACGCTCGCGAACGTCGCCGAGGCGGTTGGCGCCGATGTGGTCGATGTGATCACTGGTATGGGTCTTGACCATCGGATCGGCCCACATTTCCTCCAACCCGGCCCCGGATACGGGGGCTCGTGTTTTCCAAAGGACACCGCGGCGTTGATCGGCGTCGCAGAAGACGCCGGATACGAGTTCGATCTATTGAAGGCCGTTATCGAGGCAGACGCAGCCCAACGGCTGCGGGTTGCCCAAAAGGTCCGTCAGGCCGCCGGTGGTGGCTTGCATCGCCGTCGAATTGCCATGTGGGGCGTAGCTTTCAAGGCCGGAACCGATGACACACGAGAGTCGCCAGCGCTTCGGATTGCTGAGATACTGCAGGCGGATGGAGCCGAAGTGTTCGCCTACGATCCTGAGGCGACATCGGAAGTTGTCCACATGATGGACGATCCGGTCGAGGTGGCCCGTGACGCCGATGTTCTCCTGGTGGCGACGGAATGGCCGGAGTTCCTGACAATTGACTTGACCGCGGTTGCGAAGGTCATGAAGGGATACAGGGTGGTCGACGCGAGGAATCTCCTCGATCCTGTCACGGTCAGGGCTGCCGGTCTCGACTACTGGGGAATCGGGCGACCCCGCGCCTAGAACCGGATCTGACTAGCGGAATAGATCTTCGTCTACGGATCTGACCAGATCCTGGCCCCGGCCGTCGCCCCTGGGTCCGCTATAGCCCCGGATCAACGCAGCAGGAACACCTTCCGACTTGCCCATCACCAGATCGGCAGCCGACGCCAGCTCGTCAGCCACCGCGATCTCGGTCACCTCCAACTCCCGCCCCGTCCAATCCGGGGTCCCTTTGAGGTTGAGTACGGCAACCAGACCGGACACACCGATGGCGACATCGGTCAAACCCTTCCGCCAGGGTCGACCGAATGTGTCAGAGATGATCACCGGACAGTCGACCCCGAGAGTCCGGCGGATCTGTGCCCGGATCCGGTGAGCTGAGCGATCAGGATCCTCGGGGAGAAGAATCATTGTCCCCGAAGCCGCATTTGACCGGTCGACCCCCGCGTTGGCGCATATGAAGCCATGTTTGGTCTCCGCAATGATCAGGTCGCCACGACGTCTGATGATCGTCGCGGCTTCCTTCTCGACAAGGAGTCTCTTGAAGACTTCCTCGTCGCCTTCTATCTGCCGGGTCGCACCCTCAGATTTTGAGACGATCTTGTGAGTGACGACGAGGATATCCCCCTCCATCGGATTCAGAGGCTCGAGGGCCGCAACCAACAGAGCGGAAAGGTCATCTGACGAATCAACCACTCCAATTCCGGTAACCGGGATGATCTCGAGTTTCATAGTTCGACGATGGTTCGGGCTAGGCGCATCGCATCCCGTCGGTGCTTGATGCGGGTGTCGGCAACAAGAACCGTCGGGTGAGTGATGGCATTTGCATCTGGCGCATCACCGGTGTCTATCACGAGTCGATCGATGAGGTCCTCATAGGCCGCGGCGACTCCCAGGTTGCCGGAGGGAAGGCCTAGAGACGCCATGACTCGATCGGCCGGGCCTTTCAGAGCGCGTCCCCGGAACAGGGGGCTGATTGCTGTAACCGACGGGTGAGACTCAACGAGATCTCTGATCTCGCCGACAGCCAGCAGTGGCCAAATCGACAGAGGCGGATTCGATGGCGCGATGACGACATGGTCCGCTGTGCTGATTGCCTCGAGAACTTCTGATGTGGCTTGGGCAGTGCTCGCGCCGTCGAATCTCAGTTCGGCGACTTCATCACGACTCTGGCGGATCACAAAGTACTCCTGGAAGCTGATCCACTCCTCGTCCTGCGTGCGGATGAGCGTTCTGAGACGATCGTCACTCACCGGGAGAACCATGGTTCGCACGTTGAATGATGAGGTCAATGTGGCCGTGATCTCGGTCAGGGAATGCCCGTTGTCGAGCTGATTGGTCCGATACAGATTGAGGGCGAGGTCGAGATCCCCAAGACGAAACGTGTTATCGACCCCAAAACGTGCCAGCTCGTTGTTCAATGTGAAGGTGTCTCCAGAGCGACCCCATCCTTCGGGACCCTCCAGCCCGGCGAGGGTGTAGACGACCGTGTCGAGGTCAGGTGAGACGTGCAGGCCGTGGATCTCCTCATCGTCGCCGACGTTGACGACAACTGTGAAGTCGATGTCTTCGAGAGCAGCGAACCCAACAGCCATGCGAGCGCCGCCGACTCCACCTGATAGTTCAACAACCTTCATGACAATGATCCGATATTGCTCAGTGTCCGCCTCCGGTTCACAATGGCATTCCGCATGACCGATGCATCAACACCGCTGACTGCGGAAGCCACCTCGACCGCAGAGCCACCAGACGCGCCCAGCGTCAAGATTCTGCTGACCCATGTCGAGAGTGCTGATTTGGATGCTGCTCTGGCGATCCTCGCACGGCAAGTCTACGAGCCGTTTCCGGAGATAGTTGTTGTTGGTGCCCAGAGCGAGGAGATCCCCGACGGCGTCGACTCGCGGGGCACCCTCGAAGAGGCGATCAAGTTCGAGGGCGATGGGATCGACTACTTCTGGATACTTCACTCCGACGCTCGCCCCAGACCAGACGCACTCGGTGCCCTGATTTCCGAGGTTGAGCGAAATGAGGCATCTCTCGGAGGATCAAAGTTGCTGAGGGCGGGAAGCCACGACGTTCTCGAATCAGTTGGTAGCGCAACAGATGTCTTCGGCGAGCCCTACTCAGGCTTGGATGAAGGCGAGATCGACCTCCAGCAGTATGACGTGGTTCGCGAGGTGGCGTTTGTGGGATCGGCATCAATGCTGGTGAGGCGAGATCTGGCGCAGGGCTTGAAAGGCCTTGACACCTTGTTGCCACCAATAGCAGCGGGTCTCGACTTCTCCCAGAGAACCCGTCTTGCTGGTGGTCGTGTGATTGGGGTTCCCTCATCTGAGGTATATCACCAGGGTCGCTGTGAGGACAGGGGAGCTGACTGGCGGGAGCAGGCTGGTCGTCTCAGGGCCATGCTCACCGCCTACCGCCTCCTGACGCTTCTCTGGGTGATCCCGTACGACCTTCTCGTGTCGGTTGTCGATACTTTGGCCAACTTCCTGCTTCTTCGATGGCGTCCGGCATTGCGTCACCTGTTGTCCTGGGGCTGGAATCTGATTCATCTGCCTTCGACAATCAGGCATCGCTACCGATTCCGATCCGTACGCACCGCCGGTGACGAGGAATTGTTCAGGTTTCAGTCCAGGGGGTCTGTCAGGCTCCGTGAGGTCGGCTCGGAGCTTTCCGCCCGTGTGCTCTCCGTGTTCGATGACGATCAGGCATTTGCTAGAGGTAGTCGCCGGATCACCACTTCGCCCGGGATCTGGGGTGTCGTCCTGGCGGCCTTGGTGGTGGCGTTCGGAGTGCGCTCGCTCGTGTTCATTGGGGTACCTGACGTTGGCTTCAGTTTTCCGTTCGAGGCACCAAGCGTCGCCCTGAGTCGTTGGTTCGGAGGTTGGAATCAGAGCGGGTTGGGAACTCCTGCTCCGGTTCACCCATCAGTAGGTCTCACCGCAGTTCTCAGTTGGCTCTGGTTTGGCGCAGAAGGGGCGACGCGGGCACTCCTTACGATTGGGTTTGGCTTCGTTGCCGTGATCGGAATGGGTCGATTCGCCGGTCGGCTTGGATTGAGGGGACCGGGTCGATACCTCGCGGGCCTCGTCTTGATAGCCGGCCCCGGCACCGCAGTGCTGACGGGCTCTGGTTCCTGGCTCGGGCTCGCGGCGGCGGCGGTTCTTCCGTGGGCCGTGCGAACAGTCTTCATCTACCCCGAGGACCGGCACGGTCGCACGTTGTCACGTCTCGGCTGGGCGGTGGTGTTTACGATCCCGGTTGCGGCCTTCTCACC
>JBAVIK010000280.1:0-8777 GCA_049686815.1 Acidimicrobiia bacterium
CATCCAACCCTCTTCGATAGCGGTCACAGAACCCCCCATGGCGTGAATCTCAGATATCAGGGCTTCGGCTTTTTCCTCGAGTTGGTCGGTGAGGCTCTCGACGAAGTACGAGCCGGCGAGTGGGTCCACCGTGGCACCCACCCCCGACTCATGGGCTATGACCTGTTGGGTGCGCAACGCCAGCAACGCGCTCTCATCGGTGGGGAGGCCGAGCGCCTCGTCATAGGCGTTGGTGTGTAGAGATTGCGTCCCACCCAAAACGGCTGCAAGTGCCTGCATCGTTGTCCTCACCACGTTGTTCAGAGGTTGCTGGGCCGTGAGCGTCGACCCCGCGGTTTGAGTGTGGAACCTCATCAGCCATGATTTCGGGTTCTCGGCACCGATGGTCTCCCTCATGTGACGCGCCCAAATTCTCCTGGAGGCGCGATACTTGGCCACCTCCTCGAAAAAGTCATTGTGACCGTTCCAAAAGAAGGAGAGCCGGGGGGCGAACTCATCGACTTCTAGCCCCGCGTCAATCGCCGCAGCCACGTATGCCAACCCATTGGCAATGGTGAACGCCAGCTCTTGGGCCGCCGTGGCGCCGGCCTCCCTGATGTGGTAGCCCGAAATCGAGATCGTGTTCCACTGGGGCAGTTGGTCGTCGGCATATGCGAAAACGTCGGTGATCAATCTCATCGACGGACGTGGGGGGTAGATGTAGGTGCCTCTCGCCACATACTCCTTGAGGATGTCATTTTGGACCGTTCCCTTGAGCTCGGTCCCCGAAGTCCCCTGCTCCTCGGCGACCAACTGGTACAGCAGAAGAAGCATCGGAGCTGTCGAGTTGATGGTCATCGACGTGGACACGTCAGCCAAGGGGATCCCGGCGAACAGTCGCCTCATGTCGTCAAGACTGTCTATCGCCACGCCTACCTTGCCGACTTCGCCGGCGGCGAGGGGGTGATCCGAGTCGAGGCCCATCTGTGTTGGAAGGTCAAATGCGACACTGAGACCGGTTTGCCCAGCAGCGAGCAGGTCTTTGAAACGGCGGTTGGTCTCATCGGCATTGCCGAATCCTGCGTACTGGCGCATAGTCCAGGTCCTACCCCTGTACATCGTGGGGTAGGGCCCGCGGGTGAACGGGTACTCCCCCGGGCGGCCGATCTTGGCGGGATCGGGGGGCTGGTCGTAGACGACATCGATTTCGATATCGCTCGAGGTGCGACGGGATTCAGTCATTCCCTTTGTATCCTGACATCTCCGGGAATCGTAGGTCGGGAACTCAACGACCCCCGGTGACGTCGAATACCCCTGATGGCCAGAAAAGCCCTCATCCACCAGATTGAGGCGAGGGAACGGCGCGGCCGATGGTTCGGCGCGCTGGCCACCCTCCTCTCCATGTCCCTTCTCCTCTCGGGTTGGGTCGGCCTTTTCGCGTTCTTGGGCGCCAACTCCGCCTACGGAACTTTCGAGGAAATCCAGAAGGAATGGGTTCCGGATACGAGGTCCATGGAGTTGACCCTCCCCGATCTGAGCCGGGTAAGTCGTGTGTACGCCGACTCCGGTGAAGTCCTGGCCGAGCTCCATGACGGTCGAAACTCGGAACCAGTTCCATATAGCGAGGTACCCGAGGTCGTGGTGCAGGCGATTCTTGCTGCGGAAGACTCAAGGTTCTTCGAACACGAGGGCGTGGACTTCTCAGCCATCGCATCGGCGGCCATCGACAACATCATCTATGACTCGACTCGGGGTGGCTCGACCATTACCCAGCAGGTCGTCAAGAACGCATTTGTCGGCAATGAATTGACGATAAGACGCAAGGTGAACGAGGCATTTGTCTCAGCCGAATTGGAACGGAGATTTCCCAAAGAACGAATTCTCGAGTTCTACATGAACTCGGTCTATTTCGGCTCCGGTGCATATGGAGTCAAGACTGCCGCGCTCGAATTCTTCGACAAGGACCTCGGCCAATTGGAGATACACGAGGCAGCCGCCCTGGCTGTCTTGGTCCGCAACCCAGCGCTCTACAACCCGCGTATTCGCCCTGAGTACACGTTGGAGCGTCGCAATGACGTAATCGCCCAGATGGCGGAGGAAGGTTGGATAACGGAGAGTCAGGCCCAGTTGGCGACAGGTCGGCCGCTCGACGTCATCGACACACCTCTTCGGCGTGGCCAGGCCGACCATGTGGTCGCGGAGGTGAAGAGACAGCTACTCAACAATGACGAGTTCGACTTCCTTGGCGAGACGACTGAGGAACGAAAGAAGGCAATCTTCGGCTGTCCCGCTGACGATGTCGCTTGTGAGGGCGGGGGCGGGCTTCAGATAATCACCACTATCGACCTGGAGCTTCAACAGGAGGCCAACCGGATCCTGACGAATTGGCTCCCATTGTTCCCGTATGAGGAGAACCTCGAGGCTTGCCGAACGCTGTTCGACGACTTCGACGAGAACCAGGCCTACTACGCCACCTATGCGGAGACCCATTCCTGTAAGCCAACTGGAGCGATCTCCATGGTCGACAACGACTCTGGCGCCGTGAAGGTCATGGCCTCAGGTCTCCCGTTCGAATTCAGCCAATTCGACCTGGCGATCCAGGGTCGGCGCAACCCGGGTTCCTCTTTCAAGCCAATCGGTCTGGCCGCAGCCCTCGAGCAGGGATTCACCATGGGCACCCACTTCAGTGGAAAGAGCCCAATCGACATCCAGTGCCCGTTCCCTTGCGCACCGAATGGCTCAAACATCTGGCGTGTCAGCAACGCCGGTGCCTCAAAAGGTGTGATGAGCCTCGAAGCCGCCACCTACGGGTCGGTCAATGCCGTATATGCCCAGCTCTCGCTGGCGACGGGGCCGGAGAACATCGTCGACATGGCACGACGGATGGGCATCAAATCCGCCTTGAATCCGGTGCTGTCGATCGTGCTTGGCTCCTCAGCGGTCTCGACACTCGAGATGGCGTCAGCCTTTTCCAACTTCGCCACCAACGGCCTTCACGCAGACGACTACGTGGTGGCGCAGATCATCGATCACAACGGCAACGTGATCTACGATCACCGACCAGAGCAGACCCAGGTCGCAGACGCAGCAATATTCGCTGCGGCCAGACGTGCGCTGGTCAAGGTTCCCACTATTGGAACCGCCCCACGAGCCAACATCGGGCGACCACAGGGCGGAAAAACCGGGACACATCAGAGCTATCTGGACGCCTGGTACGTCGGCTTCACACCGGAGTACTCCACCGCCGTGTGGGTCGGCTACGAAGCCGAGCAAATCCCTCTGACCAACGTGGTGATCAACGGGCAGAACTACGCCCGGGTTTTCGGTGGCTCGGTCCCAGCACCCATATGGGCTGAGTTCATGACTTATGTCATGGAAGGGTTGCCGGAGACCGACTTCCCTGCCGAGCCCGACAACATCAACGACTATCTGATCCCGCCACCGACTCGAGTACCGGTCGTGGTCGGTCTCGACGTTGGGGACGCCGAGGATCTCCTGATGATCGACGCTCGTCTCAACGTGACTATCTCGGAAGTGCCCTCGCTCGAGCCGGCGGGGATCGTTGTGGGGCAATCTCACGAGCCAGGGACCACGGTGAGTCAGGGAACTTTCATAACGATCTATGTATCCACTGGAGAAATACCGGTGGCACCGCTGGTCAACCTGGTCGGCAAGACGGTGGACGAGGCGTTGGTAGCGATCGACGAGTTCGAGTTAGTCACCGGTCTCAAGATCACCCTCGTCCAGGAGAAGGTCGACACACAGGATCCGGGCCAAGTCGACAAAATCATCGCCACCAACCCGGCGCCTGGCACGCAGATCACCGAGTCGGCGACGGTGGTGTTGTCTGTTGGTCGGCTCGGTCCACCACCGCCACCGCCACCGCCACCTGACCAATAGCGGTTTCTTTCGCGAGCCCGTTTACAAAGGTTGACGTTGCTTTACGTTATCTTGTAGAAGTTTCGGTATGAGAACCGGAGCGCCTGTGAACGGCCGGAGTCGTCCTCCATCCATAAGCGCCGTGGGGCACGCAGGCGCTTCGGTCAGGCCGACCGCAAGGGTAAGACCCACGGTACAGGTCCGATTTGGGGGTCGGGAAGGCAGCTTTCAACCGTCGGACCCCTATGTCCGGAGATTCTGGGTGGCCGCAATCGGGGCCGGCGCCGTCGCTGAACTGCTCCGTATGGTTCGCGCCGCCGAGAAGGGGGAAGAGGTGCGGCTACCCAGAAGCCTCCCGCTTCTCCTCAAGACAGGTTTGGTAGGCGTCGACTCGGGCTGGCTGACCGTTGTTCGCACGATTCCTGAGGTACCGATCGAGCTTCGTTGGCGCTTCCCACCCAGCCTCGCTGCTGAGCACAGCGCATTCCGATCCGTTAGCGGCGAATAGCCAACAACCCCATCAAACCGAGAGCGACAAACTCCCCGATCGCGAATGAGATCGCAACTCGGGCCTCCGGAACTCCACCCAGGATGATCAGAGCCGCCAATGCCGCTACAAGCCCCCCGAACCATGCCAGAGACAGTCGGCGGGTTCGCCCGTCGGCCACCAACACTTGACTTGCGATCTGCGCGGCTGCCGCAGCCATCACCCCAGCAGCAGCGAACGTAGCTACCGCTTGTGTAGGTGCTGACTCCTGCCCAAATAGCAGCGCGACGACGTCCGAACCCACCAACCAGCCCACCACTCCCCCGACCAGCGCAAAAGCCGCTCCGCCAAAAACCACATACTTGGTGATACTCATCAGACGTTCATGGTTCTCGTCCCGCGACAAGCCGACGAGGTAGGGAAGGATCCGTCCCTGAAGGGCGAATATCAACGTCAGTGGTGCGCGGAAGAGTGTGAAGGTAACAAAGACAATGGTCACCGTGGCCGGCGATCCGTTCAAAGCCGCGACCGCGATCGGTGCGGCCCCGAGGAGAATCTGTGAGGATGCGGTGCCCGCGACATACCCGCCGAGAAATCCAGCAGCTGGGGATGCAGGAGTCTGTGATTGACCGTTGTCACGCCGCCACCACACCAACCCCAGCGTGGCGAAACCGCCGATCACCATCGCCCAGCCCAGGGAAGTGGCAGACGCGACAATCCAGATCGCGGCAACCCCGGCGACCAATCGCGCTACCGACTCGACAATCATTGTCCAGCCGACGGTGGCGAAGTGCCGGGTTCCGGCCAACACACCTTTGCCAAAGAACAGAAGGGCGTATCCGAACATGAGCAGGACGATTTGCGCGATGTATTGAGGATTCCCCTCGAAGAGGTTGTCGAGTGTGAACCAGACGAACCCGCCACCCACGAGAGCACCCACCCCTGCCATGATCGATGCTGGGGCAAAGTCGCGTGGAATCGACTTTCGCCCGGAAGCGACTTCTCTCGTGACATATTGCTCAACCGGAATCAGCATCACAGTGGCAAGGATGAAGAAGGCGGTCCAGAGGACCGAGATCGGGGCAAAGGCGACCGGTCCGATTGCCCTCACTCCATAGACCTGGAACACGTAGGCGCCGACAGCTCCGACCAAAGCACCCGTGACCATGAACCCGGTGCCCGGCGCACGAAAACCTCTTCGGTCTGCCTCGACAGTCGGAGCGCTCATCGAGCTCCCGCGCCGGTGAGCACGGTCCATATGCTCTTGGCGAAAATCCGAAGATCCATCACAGGGGACACGTGTTTGATGTAATACAGGTCATACGTCAGCTTCTCGATTGTGTCTGCCTGATCATCGGCATATCCGTAATTGACCTGAGCCCAGCCTGTGATGCCGGGTCGCACCAGGTGTCGGTGGTCATAGAAAGGAATCTCCCGCCTGAACCCCTCGACAAAGGGAACCTGCTCCGCTCGTGGTCCAACAAGACTCATATTTCCCTTGAGGACGTTCCAGAGTTGCGGTATCTCGTCAAGACGCGACTTGCGAAGGAATGAGCCTCCGCGAATCAGCCGAGGATCGTGCTCAGAGGCGAACTTGGGACCATCTTTCTCGGCGTCCAAGTGCATCGTGCGGAACTTGTACATCACGAAGATCGAGCCGTTGAGACCCACTCGATCCTGGCTGAAGATCGAATAGCCGGGATCCGAGATCTTCACGTAGAGAGCCACGAGAAGAGCCAGTGGAACCCAAAACACCGCTGAGAGGGTCACCAAGATGAAATCAAAGAGCCTCTTCCCAGGAAGCCACCGGGCAACTTCGAGATGTGGGGCCGAGATCTCCCACCCTTCGGCCATGTGAACCAGGGGTACCCGTCCCGTGTGCTCCTCATAGGTCGACGAAAATGGACGGATGGTGTAGCCGGCGAGATCGCATGAAGAGAGATACTGGGCCACCTTCTCTGAAAGGACTGCTCTCAGGTCGACTGCGATAGTGACTCCACGCTCCGGAAGATCGATCGGGCCATCGAAACTAGGAGCCATCAGCCAGAGTACGTCGGCATGGTCGGCTTCTCCGAGATCGTCTGCGAGCTCCTTCTCGTTGGTGATGACACCGATCATCTCGGTCCAAGGACGGCGACGACGTACAAACCGATGGCCCGTCGCTAGAACGAGCCACACCGTTGATGTGTAGGCGATGAACGACCGGGAGAAATAGACATCCCTGAAGAAGACCAAGAGCCCCGCAGTGATCAGGACCGTTCCCAACAGAATCGCCGTCATGCGGCCATAAGTGGGGCGGGGGACGCCGGGGCCAGACATCCTCGCGGTGAGGAACGACATGGCCACCAGGGACAACGTGAAGAACGTCAACATGGGCCAGACCGACCCCGAAACACCTGCCTCCCAGGGCAAGGGGGTATCGAAAATGGCGATGGAGGCCACGACGAACGAAACCGCCAGGGCCTCTAGATCGCTCAGTGCAACCGAGGTCAGAAAACGAGTGCGCACTTGAAGCCCAAATGTTAGGGGTTTGGGGGCACTTCAATCGGTTTGCGACATGGTCCTTGCCAATTCGACAAGAGTGCGAACGCCAATTCCGGACGCCCCTTTCACCAGGTCGCCCTTGGTCTCTCGTGCCCTGGCGGGACCGGCGATGTCGAGATGAGCCCAGTCGCCATCGCCCGCATACTCGGCGAGGAATATTGCTGCAGTGATCGCACCGCCGTATCGGCTGCCCGAGATGTTCTTGATGTCCGCAATGTTGGAATCCATTGACTTTCGATACTCCTTATGCAATGGCATCTCCCAGAACTTCTCACCTGCCGCTGAAGCCGCATCGAGCACTTGTCCCGCCACCTTCGAATCCGAGGCGAAAACGGCACCAATGCCGTCGCCGAGGGCGACGCGAGCGGCACCGGTAAGCGTGGCGACGTCCACCACCAGATCAGGCGCTTCCTCTACCGCCAAACTGAGGCCATCGGCGAGAACGAGCCTTCCCTCCGCATCGGTATTCAGAACCTCGATCGTGGGACCACTTCTCGGAATGAGTACGTCCCCTGGTCTGGTGGCATTGCCTCCGACCGCATTGTCCGTCAGAGGTGTGATACAAGTCAGATCGATGGGGAGACCTTGTTCGGAGACCGCCGTCATCACCGCGGCGACCGTTGCCGCCCCCGACATGTCATCCTTCATCTCTTCCATCGAGGCAGCCGGCTTGATCGAGAGACCTCCAGAATCGAACGTGATCCCCTTTCCAACGAGGGTGAGATGCGCAACTGGCCCGTCGGGTCTATAGCGAAGAATGACGACTCTCGGATCGCGTGTTGAGCCTGCGGCGACGCCCAAAACAGCGCCGAGACGTTCCGCTTCGATCCGTGCACGATCCCACACCTCAATGCTCACCGGAAGGTCGGCTAAAGACTCGGTGATCATCTCGGCCAGTGCCTCCGGAGATTGATCGATCGCCGGTGTATTGATCCAGTCGCGAGCCAGGACGGTGGCACGAGCCGTGCTCAGCGCCGTGGCCAATTCATCGCTATCACCGTCCACGATCTCAACGAGATCCGGGCGAGACTCCGCCTCGCCAGTCTTGTAGCGCCGGAACTGGTAACCACCCAGCAATGACCCCTCGGCGACCGCTCGGGTCGCGCCATCCACCGGGACTAGACCGAGCAGTGAAACCGCTTTGGTGCTGTTGATGGTTCGCACTGCATTCCCGGAGGCAGCGCGAAGACCTTCAAATGAGACTTCCTCTCCAAGCCCGACCAATAGGAGCGCCTCGGCCTCATCGTGCGGCAGCAGGATCGTCTGCCCGCTCTCACCTTTGAAACCCATGGCTTCGAGAGCATCCACATCAACAGAGGCGAGCGCCTCAGCAGATCCGGGTGCCGCTTCGACACCTTCGAGAACCGCAGCGATCAATGTCGCTCCCTCGAGACTCGAATCCGACCCGACTACGACTATTTCCATCTCAATCTCCGTCTCAATCTCGTTTCCGTCTCAATTGGTAAATGGGCCTAGACCTGCGACCAAGGCTCGGCCGAGGAACACTGATCCCAGCGTGGTGAGAACTGCCAAATAGGACAAACCAGTCGCCGCCATCACTCCGTTGTACGAGGGATAGCGCAGTGATCTGAGCACTGCCACCATCAGCACAACCGAAGTTCCCAGCAGGACCCAGAATGCCACGGTCGCTCCCCCACCGGGCAAACCACCGAGCAAGGCGAGAGTCAGGCCATCGGCCACCAGGCCAACGATCCCGGCCACGGCGAGTGCCCGAAGTGACCACCTGGGAAGTTGCGGATCGATCAAATACCAATGGCCCAACATCATTTCCCCGGTGACACCGCCCATGGTGATCGCCGCTGTCGATGCTGGCAACCAACCGCCGATCGTGGTTGCACCGGTCCAAAAAAGCACCCCTCCAACGAAA
>JBAVIK010000281.1:0-3855 GCA_049686815.1 Acidimicrobiia bacterium
TCTCTACCGCTTCATCGTCTGGCGCAACCTCGGAGCACAAGCCGATTGAGTGGGCTTCGGCAGCAGACACTCGCCTGTTGGTCATGGCCAGCTCAATCGCCCTCGAAACACCGATGTGATGTGGCAGCCAGTATGTGGTTCCGGAGTCTGGTGCCAGGCCGATGGCGGTGAAAGCCGAGACCATGAATGCCGATTCCGCCATGATCCTTATGTCACAGCCGAGGGCAATGCCCAACCCCGCTCCTGCCGCTACGCCGTTCACCGCGGCGACGACCGGAACCACTGCATCGGTCAGTGCATGGACCATCGGATGGAAGACGTTGTCGAGAAACTGTTCGAGATCGGGTCCGCTTTCATCATCACCTTGGAGCACTGAGAGGTCGGCTCCGGCACAGAAAGCCTTGCCTTCGCCGGTGAGCACTACTGCACGAGCCTCCTCTCCAGCCCGCCTCATCCCGTCGATGACACCGGCGGCCAGCCCGACCTCAATTGCATTGAATCGATCTGGTCGGTTCAGCGTGATGACGGCTACGTCGCCTTCGAGTTGGTACTTGACGCTCATGGTCCTCCTTGGTCCGCGAATCGTAAAGGACGAAAAAGACCGGCGCGCCGGTCGTTTAGTCCTATGGTTAAAGGCAATTCGTCGCAGCAAAGCGCCGCGAAAACTCACCGACCCACAAAGGAGGGGCCGTGAACAAATCCGAGATGGCGGACAGGCTTGCCAGCAAAGCCGATATCTCTAAGGCGAAAGCCTCGGAGATCATCGACATCATTTTCTCCACCAAAGATGGTGAAGGGATCATTGCAGTTGAGCTGGACGCTGGCCGCAAGGTGAATATCACCGGTTTCGGCAGCTTCAGCACCAAGCATCGCGCCGCACGTCAGGGTCGTAATCCCGCAACGGGTCAAACGATCATGATCGGAGCCAAGAACTACGCCCATTTCTCGGCTTCGAAAGGTCTCAAAGACCGGGTATCTCTCTGAGATCAGACTGAGCACAACCGAATCGGCGGACCTGAGGGTCCGCCGATTTTTCTTTGTGTGGATTGCAGGTCGAGCACAGTTAGCGTTGCAATCATGAGTCTCGACACCCAGCGCTGGAGTGCACCGGTCGCCATTGCCCATCGAGGCAGCCGTCTTCTCTGGCCCGAGAACACGCTGACGGCATTCCAGGGGAGCTACGACATGGGGCTCAGACACTTCGAGACAGACCTTCAGCTGACTGCCGACAAGGTGTTGGTCTGTTTTCACGATCCGACGGTTGATCGGACGACCAGCGGCGAAGGCGCGGTTTCTTCGTTCACTCTGGAACAACTTCAGAGCCTCGATGCCGGACATCGTCACGCCGAACGGGGCGACTATCCCTTTCGCGAGAAAGGCATGCAGGTTCCAACACTCGAGGAGCTACTCACCACCTTCCCCGATGTCAGCGTGATACTCGACATGAAGTCTGACGCCATTGCGGGGCCGCTGGCCGACATTGTCCATCGTCTCGGCGTCGGTCATCGTCTCATCGTCGGATCCTTCAGCGATGAGCGTCTCGACGAGTTCAGGACGCTGACCGGTGGCACCGTGCCCACGTCTACCGGGCCGGTGGCGTCGCGAATGTGGGTACTCGCCTCGAGGATGGGCCGCGGCGCCGGTGGTCCAGCCCAAGCTCTGCAGGTTCCCACTCACCTCCGTGGGATCAGAGTGGTTGATGAGAAGCTGGTCAGCGCCGCCCACAATGCGGGTCTTCAAGTGCATGTCTGGACTGTCAACGAGATCGACGAGATGACCCGCTTGCTTGATATCGGCGTTGACGGTCTCATCAGCGACCGGCCGAATCTGTTGAAGCAGGTTCTGCTTGATCGTGGAGAATGGAGCGGCGGATGAGGGCTGCCTTCTTGGTATTGCTTGCCGCCCTGGAGCTGGGTGGTGGCTTCGGAGCCGCTTCAGCGACTGTGGAGTCGGTGTCGACGCCCTCAATGACCGTCGACCTTCAAGTCGAGGTGAAGACGACTGCCTCTGCAGTCGTGGCCCATCTCGCGTTTGACGACGATCCCCAAATCTCGCTTCCCCTTCTCGATCGGGGCGGGGGAGTCTTTGGGATCAGGACCGAGCTTCCGATAAAGGACTTCGTCGTGGTGTTCGAGGCGCTGGGGAGCGACGAATCCCTTTCGGCCCCGGCCCTCCTCAGCGCTCTGGGTGCCGATTTCGGTGACGCTGATGTGGCTACTCCTTCGACGGTCCCTTCAGCAGAGGGCGATGGCCTGAGCAGTCAGACCAAGCAACTCGGGTGGCTTGCCCTCGCTCTCGGCGCCGCCTCTCTGTCTGTGTTGGCCCTCTGGGTGATCATCGGACGTGATGGCAGATCTGGCTCAGTCGACGGAGATACCCTCGAGGAGGAGTGAGTTGATCCGAGATGCCGTTGTGGCTGACGCCGACGGGCTGGGGGCATTGCACGTTCGGTCGTGGCAGGCGACGTATCGGGACCAACTGCCATCCGAGTTCCTCTCGGGTCTCGATGTCGGGGCACGCGTCAAATGGTTTCAGCGTCACATCCGTGGAGGAACCACCGTTCTCGTGGCGGAGGACGACGGATATGTTGTCGGTTTCGCATCGATCGGCGCATCGCGCGAATCCGATGGGGGCGAGGTCTACGCGATCTACGTCGACCCGGCTCATTGGGGACGAGGCCACGGGTATCGTCTTCTGTCGGAAGCCGAGTCGAAACTCTGGGAAATGTCGTTTCGGTGGGGGGTCTTGTGGGTTCTCCAAGCAAACGAGCGAGCTCGTCGCTTCTACGAGCGCCAGTCGTGGAAGCCGACCGGGGCGTTGAAACTCGAGAACATCGGTGGATCCCAAGTCACTGAGGTTCGCTACGAGAAGATCCTCCAAAACGCGATCTGACGTCTTCGAGATCTTGTGGGTATGTGACTTTCACGTTCACAGGGTCACCGGGAACTCCACTGATTTCCAGGTCGCCGAAACGGTGCACGATCTCCACCGTGTCGTGGCCGTCGAACCCTGCCTCTGCGGCTCTGACGAACGAAGCAATCAGCTCGGCGCCGCGAAAGACTTGCGGAGTCTGCACCCGTATCGCCCGTTGCAAAGGCATCAAGGTTCTACGGTCGATCAGAATCGTCTCAGGGGGGAGAACCGGGACAGCGCCTCCCGTCACGGCGGCTGTCTGAAATAGCAATTCGACCAGGTCGGGATGGACGAAGGGACGAGCTGCGTCATGGATGCCAACCAACTCGTGCTCTCCACCGAGGGCGGCCAGACCTGCCATCTCACTCAATGTCCGGGAGCTGCCGCCGACCACGATCTCGACGTTGATGTCAAGGGCACGGAGTCGGTCGATCGATTCGGCCCGACCCACGAGGACGCATCGATCTACCAGATGACGAACGGCCTCGACCGAACGGACCACGAGAGGTTGTCCGGCTACATCGGCGAAGAGTTTGTCGTCTCCGAAGCGCGTACTTGCGCCACCGCCGACCACGATCATCGCCCGTTGAGACATCTGGCGAGAGTACCTTGGCGCCCTTGCTCGACATATCTGCCCTCAACGCCCGTCTCGCAGAAGACGAGAACTGGGTCCTGTTCGACACCGCCGGTGCGCCCCTCGATCTCCGCGTCCCGCGTGACATCGGGCCTGCCACTCTTCTCGTGTCACCTGTGACAGACGCACTGAAGACGATGAACGAAGATGGGCTCGTTGTGGAGTCTCTAGACCGGGCCCACGTGTGGTCGGTTGTCGGCTATGCCTTGAATCGGGTCGTTCTGAAGAAGCTAGACCATGTGAAGATGTCCCCCGAGCAGCTCTACGAAGCCGTGGTTGGGTTGAGGTTGGGTTGGCAGGTCAAGGCC
>JBAVIK010000282.1:0-5225 GCA_049686815.1 Acidimicrobiia bacterium
GGTGTGGCGATCGCCGCCGATGGTGCCGTCCCCGGAGATCCTCTGTATCCACTCGACATGAATCTGGAGCAGCTGGGAATCGGTGACGGCGGTGAGACGGAGAGGATTGCCGAATCCGAGATCCTGATGGCTAGAGGCGACGAAGACGAGGCCATGACTCTGTTGGGCGAGTATCTCGAGATCCTCGACAGTGCCGGCAACACCGAGGCCATCAACAAGGTCGAACGGCACCTCGAACTGGCGTTGACAAAGTCGAACCCTCGGGCAGCGGCGGCACAAGAGAAGGTCGCTGAGCTGAAAACCTTCATCGAAGTAAACAAGGGGCAGGGCATCGGACTCGACGGCAAGGAGTTTGGACAGGGTGTTGCCGAGATAGCTAGATCCAAAGTCAAGCCAGCGGACCCGGGCGAGCCGGCGGACAAGACGACCGGCCCACCAGACAACGCCGGACCGAAGAAAGAGAAGAACAACACTCCCGAGCAGGCCGGGCCCAAAGACAAGGATCGGGGCAAGCCCGACAAGTGACTCAGGGTCGTGGCGGAGGCACACCGGTGATGATTCGAGCTCCCCGCTTGAACGTCAGATAGTGCCACGCCCAGCCGGCGACGACGAAAAACCGGTTGCGGAAGCCAACGAGATAGAAGATGTGGATGGCCATCCACGCCAGCCAGGCGAATATGCCGCCGAAACGCAGCCAGCCGAAGTCCGCCACCGCCCGAGCTCGACCGATAGTCGCCAGCGATCCTTTGTCTCGATAGCGAAAAGGGCGACGATCACCGGAGATCACACGGGCGACATGACGGCCCATCTGCATCGCAGCTGGTGCCACACCTGGGACTCCGTCGACAGCAGCCAAGTCACCCACGACGAACACCTCGGGACGGCCCGGGACTGAAAGGTCGTCGTTGACCAGGACTTTGCCGGTTCGATCGGTCGCGACACCGAGAAGGGCTCCCAAGGAGGACGCCTGAACTCCGGCAGCCCACAGGACCGTCCCAGCCACGATGCGCCGGCCACCGACGAGTGTCACGCCATCATCATCGATGTCCTCGACCAATGCGTCTGTCAAGACCTCAACGCCGAGCGACTGCAACTGTTTGCTTGCCGAGCTGGAGAGGCTCTTCGGGTAAGGCGGTAGGACTCTGTCGGTGCCCTCAACCAGGATCACTGCCGCCTTCGCGGGATCGATGGCGTCGAATTCGCTGGCGAGAGCATGGAGGGCAATCTCCTCCAGGGCCCCGGCGAGCTCCACGCCTGTTGGCCCTGCTCCCACCACAACGAATGTGAGCCATTTCCCGGCCTCATCGGGGTTGCGCTCGGCAGCTTCGAAGGCATGCAAGACGCGGCGCCGTACCAGCAAGGCGTCTTCCACGGTCTTGAGACCCGGTGCGACCTGCTCCCAATGATCATTTCCAAAATAGGAGTGACTCGCCCCGGCAGCGAGAACCAGGTAGTCATAATCGACCGGGGAACCATCGTCGAGAAGCACGCGCTTCTCATCCAGGTCGATGCCGATCACTTCTGCGAGCAACACTCGATCTACGTTCCTCTGATGCCTGAAGACAGAACGTATCGGATACGCGATGTCGCTGGGATTGAGAGCGGCCGCCGCCACCTGATAGAGAAGTGGCTGGAAGAGGTGGAAGTTTCGTCGATCGATGATGGTCACCCGTACCCGAGTGTCTTTGAGCCCTTTGGCCGCGTTCAGCCCGGCGAATCCCCCGCCGACGACAACCACTCGCGGCTCTTTCACAAACCCAGCGCTTCGGTCAGAGATCGAAGGGCGCGGGCCCTGTGCGATATCGCGTTTTTCTCGCTGGCGCTCATTTCGGCCAGAGTCTTCTCTTCAACTTCGAAGACCGGGTCGTAGCCAAATCCACGCGAGCCTCGTGGCGTGGTGGTGATCTTTCCGTCCAGTGACCCCTCGGCGGTAATTTCGACACCGTCGGGGAACACGAGCGCTACCACGGTCCGAAACCGCGCCCGTCGGTCAGTCACATCGGCCAAACGCGCGAGAAGATGGTCGACGTTGTCTTGATAGCTGGCCCGGGGCCCAGCAAATCGAGCTGTTCGAACACCTGGCGCGCCATCCAGGGCCTCGACCTCGAGACCCGTGTCGTCGCCCACCACGGGTAGCCCGGTCGCCGCCGCGACCGCCCTGGCCTTGAGCAAAGCGTTGTCCTCCAAAGTGGCCCCGGTCTCTTCCACCTCGGGCCATTCGAGCCCACGCAGGATCTCGCCGGTGAGTCCTGAGTTGGCCAAGACATCTTCGATCTCGACGATTTTGTCAGGATTCTTCGAAGCAACAACAAGCCGTGGGATCAATCAGCCACCGCCCTTCGCTGCATGTCGTGAAGTTCCTCGATGCCAAGTGTCGCCAGATTCATGAGCTCATCGAGATCCTGACGCGAGAACGGAGCCCGCTCCGCCGTCCCCTGAACCTCCACGAGCAAGCCCCGACCACTCATAACGACGTTCATGTCGACTTCGGCTGCAACGTCGTACTCATAGTCGAGGTCCAGAACCTTCTCCCCGTCGACGATCCCAACTGAGATTGCGGCCACCTCATCGACAATCGGATTCCGCGCGATCGTCTCTCGAGCAACGGCATCGGACAAGGCCTGGTGCATTGCTACCCAAGCACCGGTGATAGCCGCGGTCCGGGTCCCACCGTCGGCCTCGAGAACGTCACAGTCGACTCTCACCATCGTCTCACCAAGCCCTCTCATGTCCACGGCAGCTCGTAAGGAACGCCCGATCAGCCGGGAAATCTCCTTGGCTCGTCCTCCAGACACGTGGTCCCGGCGCACCCGACTGGGCGAGGAGCCCGGCAACATCGCATATTCGGCCGTGACCCACCCCTCGCCTGAATCCCTCATCCATCGAGGGACCTCTTCTTCGACCGACGCCGTACACAAGACTCGTGTTTTGCCCATGGAAATGAGGACCGATCCTGGCGTGGCTTCGGTGAAGCCGAGTTGCATGGTCACAGGGCGGAGTTCGTTGAGAGGGCGATCAGTCATCAGCCAACGGTAACCCGTATCTCAGACGTCGAAGGAAGCACCGGCAGTGGCAAAGCGGACCGGGCGATCGAATCGGAGCTCAGCCTGGTGAACCGAGAGGGCCGGATCCAGATACGGCGGGATATGGGTCAATACCAGACGTTTCACCTCGAGATCTCTTGCGATCTGACCAATCTCAGTTGCACTCAGATGATGGGGGTATGCGGCGTTTCTGGTCGAGTCTTGATAGGACGCCTCGCTGAGGAGGACATCGACTCCTCGGGCCAGAGATCCCCAGCTTCCAGATGGCCCGGTATCGCCGGTGTAGAACAGGGTCCGATTGTTGGCTTCCCATCGAGACCCCACCGTTGGCACCGAATGATCCATCTCGGTGAACGCAACTCGGAGCGAGCCAATCTCGATCTCAGAACCTGTCCAAACCGGCTGAAAATCAAATGTGTGCGACAGATCGGAGTCCGCACCCTTTTCAAGGAACAGCGACAGCCGGTCCCACACCGCTTGGGGCGCATAGAGCGGGACGTTCTGCTTGGGATCTGGGCGATAAGTCCAGGCATGGAACGCCGCCGCAAGATCTGCACAATGATCGGGGTGTTGGTGGGATACGACGATCGCGTCGACCATGTCGCTGTCAACTGGCAGCCCGGCAAAAGTGCCAAAACCGGCGTCACACCAGACTCGGGTGCCGCCCTGTTCGATTAGGTAGCCCGATGCGGGCCGGCCTGCGACCGGAAACGTCCCTGAGGAGCCGATCACATGAACTCTCAAGGGGCCAGACGCTCCAGAACCCAGCCGCCGTTCACCAGGCGGTAGCGAAGCCGATCGTGAAAACGGTCGGGTCTCCCCTGCCAGAATTCCACAGCGGCTGGCTGCAAACGCCATCCTCCCCACGCCTCGGGTCGGGGCACAACCGACCCGAACTCGTTTTCAAGTTGGTTGAAACGCCGCTCCAGCTCTTCTCTCGAGGCAACCACGGCACTCTGATTCGACGCGTGGGCTGCTATTTGCGCCCCGCGGGGACGTTGGGAGAAGTATGTCTCGGCTGAATTCGCATCGCCTCTGACGACCCCACCCTCAAATCGGACCTGACGATGGAGCGGGAGCCAGACGAACGTGGCCGCAGCCCATGGGTTCTCAGTGAGCTCCCCACTCTTCCGGCTGGTGAAATTGGTGTAGAAGACGATTCCGTCCTCGGAGAACTCTTTCATGAGCACTGCACGCGCAGACGGCCGGCCATGCGCGTCCGCCGTGGCCAGCACGAACGTATTTGGCTCCTCTAGGTCCACTACCTGCACACCCTTGAACCAGATTTCGAATTGAGTGAACGGATCGGGTGCCATTTCCGATTCGATAAGCCCTTCAGCTTCATAGTCCCGCCGGAGCCTGGCGGCATCGTCATTTTTCACTGGTGCGACGATACCCTCAGCAGGTGAGCACTCCGGACCTACCAGGGATTTGGATCATGGTCGGCCGGGGTCTGACACGTCGCTGTCCCCGCTGTGGTGGACGGGCCTTCGAGTCCTGGTTCCGGATGAAAGACCACTGCGACCGCTGTGGCCTCCGGTTCGAGAGAGAGGAGGGCTATTGGGTCGGTGCGGTAATCATCAATACGACGGTCACGTTCGGGACGTTCCTAGTCATCTTCCTCTCGCTGGTTCTCGGCACATGGCCGGACGTGCCGTGGGAAACCGTCATGGGAGTGACAGTCGTCGCCAACGCCGCAGTGCCCGTTGCCCTTTATCCCATCTCGAAGACGGTATGGCTGGCGCTGGAACTCTCCTGGCATCCGCTCGAGGCGGAGGAGTTGGCTCTGGCGCGGTCGAGGGCGACCCTGCCAGAGTATGGGAAGCCCTAGAGGCGCTTTGCTACCTCTTCGAGCATTACTTCCGTGGCACCGCCACCGATCGAGTTGATCCGTACGTCGCGATACATGCGTTCCACAGCGGTTTCACCGACGAAACCCATGCCACCATGGAACTGAACGCAGTTGTATAGGACCTTGTTGGACAACTCGCCGACGAGCGCCTTCAGCTCAGAGACCTCTCGAACCGAGTCATACCCCTCGTCGGTCAACCAGGCGCACCTGTAGGCAAACTCTCGAGCGGCATCGACCTCTGCTTGGAGCATTGCCAGACGCTGGCGAATCACTTGCTTGTTCCAGAGAGGGGTGCCGAATGCGTGCCGATTCTTGACGTAGTCGAGAGT
>JBAVIK010000283.1:0-4053 GCA_049686815.1 Acidimicrobiia bacterium
GTGTCAGCACACTCCTAGCGGAGTATGGGATGTCGCCTCACGACCGACGCATCGCTCCACCATCTTCCCAACCCCAGGTAGTCACCGGCATTTACAGCTGCAAGCCCGAGGAGGACTAGTGAGTAAATGATGTGATCGTCGACGAAGGGGTGGTGTTCGGGTGGTAGCACTGCAAGCCACATCAGCATCAGCAAGACCGCTCCCGCATAGGCGCCGATCTTTACCAACACGCCAAAGGTCAGAGCGAGGCCGATTCCGAGCAGCCCGATCATGAACAGCCAGTCCACCCACGATGATCCGGCGAGACCTTGGAAGGTCTCCGCAAACGGACCTTTGGTTCCAAACGACAGGAACCCGTTTGTTGGTGAACCACCATTGATCCAGGCCGCCTCGCCGAAGAAGTCGATGGTGCCGTCTTCCAGTCGTCCGGTCGTAAAGCCGAGCGCCAGCAGCTTGTCGAAGAAGGCCCACAGGAATGTCAGTCCGAGACCGATTCGCGTGACCCCCCAGATGCCGTTGGCCAATCCGGTGTCGACATCCGTAGCTGGTCTCATGCCAGTGTCGACTGCGAGTGTCACCTTGTACCTCCTTGGTAAGCGTGACACCTCGATGGTCCGTCTTCAGCTCGTTGTTCAGTAGTAACTGAAGTCATGTTTCTTAGGGACTTCGGTCCATGCCCGCCAGCGCAGAGGTAGTCGACAATTGCACTACCAATCAATCGGAGGCAGATGACATGACAATCAGCGATCTCGTAGGCGGCAACGTTGTTTCGTGCGAGCCGGGAGCAAGTCTGGTTGAGGCGGCATCACTGATGCACGACATGGAGGTCGGCTCGGTAGCCGTGGTTGTCGATGAGGCTCTGGAGGGGATACTCACCGAGCGTGACATCCTCAATGCAGTTGTGGCCGGCGCCGATTTCGACAACGAAACAGTCAGCTCTCACATGACATTTCTGCCGGACGCGTTTGGACCCGAACTCTCGGTTCAAGAGGCCGCGGATTGGATGCTTGCTACCGGATACCGCCACCTCCCGATAGTTGAGGCAAGTGGCCGTGTGGTTGGGATGGTCTCCATCAAAGATGTGCTCTGGGCCGTTACCGACCCGTCGGGGGTCTAGGAATGGAGGCCATCAGCGAAGCAAGAGCCCGCGCCTTTGTCGAAGCTGCGCCGGTGGCCCACATCGGTGTCGTCCACGACGGTGAGCCCTACGTCACCCCGATGTCGTTTGTCGTTGACGGCAACCGGATCCTCTTTCGCACCAAACCCGGTCGTCGGTTCGCTGCCATCGAACAGAATCCAGTGGTCTCGGTGGAGGTCTCGTCATATGACGTCTCGACAGGTGATTGGACCAGCGTGATCATCAAGGGAATCGCCAGCGAGACCACTGACGAGGCCACCATCAACCTCACCGTGGAACGTTTGTTCGCAAAATATCGAGACGCCCTGGGGTCACCGCTCTCTCGTGGCGGTCTTCAGCCTCTCGCTTCTTTTCCACATGTTGTCGTGATCGACATCGAGGACATAACGGGAATGGCCTCGAGCGGTGGCTTCGGCGACAGGACTCGACCCGGTCGGCTTTAAGGTGTTCGTTCACTATTTCACCCACGTTTCACTGGGAATGTCGGAGGTCGAGCACCGTCTCGATGCGGTGAGAAACAACTTGACCGACATGGCAGACGTGGCCTACCGGGAGGGAGAACAACTACGAGCCCGGGTTGGACCGTGGGATGAGGGCTTTGCCAAGGAGGTGAAGCTCGATCTTGGTATGGCCGAAATCCACGCTTCGGGTCTGGTCTACCCGATGACCTGGTCCGCGGCAGGGGCAGGGATTTTGTTTCCAGAGCTGAAAGCGGATTTGACGCTTGCCCATGTCAGTCAGGACACGACCCGTCTCACGGTGCAGGGCACCTATCAACCTCCGCTTGGGGTGGTTGGGAAAATGGCTGATAGAGCGTTGTTGGGTCGCTACGCCGATGCCACAGTCCGCAACTGGCTGGACCAACTGGCGCAAGCCCTCGTGGAAGGTGAGTTCAACCGCTCGGCAAGCTGATGGTGACGAGGGTGCCCAAAGCTGGACCCGAGACAACCTCGAATTCACCTCCGAGCCGACGGACGCGGTCTTTCATGTTCAACAAGCCCATACCTCGGGTGACCTTCGCAGGGTCGAATCCTATGCCCTCGTCTCTGATCACCAGCAGGACGCGGTCTGAATCCCCGGTCACGTCGATCTGAACTGGCCCGCCACCTGAGTGCCGCAATGCGTTGGACAGTGCCTCGGAGACCAGAAGGACTATCTGCTCTGCGGCGGCCGTATCCACACGGGCTGTTGGGTCACAATTCAGTGCTACCGGATTGGGATACGCCGAAGTGAATCGATCGACGGTGAATCTCAGTTGTTCCTCGAGGTTTGGGCGAAGACGTTCCGTCGATTTGAGGTTGTATATGTAGCTGCGCAGTGATTCGACGGCGTTGTCCAGTCGATCGACGGAATCGTCGAGGACCCTCGCAATCGAATTGTCTGACAACCGTTCAGATAGGGCTTGGAGACTGAGACCGATTGCAAACAAGTCCTGGATGATCGAATCGTGGAGATCCCGTGCAATCCGATCCCTGTCCTGAATGATCGCGACTTCCTCGAGCTGATCTCGGAGGCGAGCGGTGTTGATTGCTGATCCAGCGACGATGGCGAGTGCCTCCACCAATTCGATATCGGACTGGTCGAAGCCACCGGACTTGTCAGTCAAATAGAGATTCCCATAGACGTCGTCCCCGACGCGTAACGGCACACCCAGAAAGCTGGTCATCTTTGGATGGTGCTCCGGAAACCCGAAGGAGTCCTCGTGGTCGGCAAGGTTGTCGAGGACGACGGTGCGACGTCCCCGTACAACCGTGCCCAGCACGCCACGGCCTTTCGGTAGCGATCCGATCTGCTCGGTTTTCTCCCGCGATAACCCTTCATGAATGAAGTCGGTGAGGACACCGTGTGGGCCGATGACGCCAAGAGCCGCGTACCTTGCTCCGGTCGTGGTCTTGGCCTCGAGGACCAGTCGTCTCAAAACGCGCGCCAGTTCGATCTCCCCGACAACCGCTGCAGCCGCGGCAATGAGAGTCGACAGCCGCTCGACCTGGGATTCGTCTGGCATCGGAGGTCGACGTTAATGCCCGGTAACGTGGCGGATGATGGATCCACTCCGCATAGTTCTCGTCGATGACCATGAGGTGGTCAGAGCCGGCATCAGGGCAATGATCGATGCCCAAGAGGACATGGAAGTCGTGGGAGAGGCAGCGACGGCTGCCGACGGAGTAAAGCGGGTCGGGTTTGATGATCCCGACGTCGTGGTGCTCGATGTCCGGCTACCGGACGCCAGCGGCGTCGAGGCATGTCGTGATATTCGCTCCCGATTTCCAGACGTGAACGTTTTGATGCTGACGTCTTTTGCAGATGAGGAGGCACTGATGTCGGCGATCCTGGCTGGAGCCTCTGGCTATGTGCTCAAACGGGTAAAGGGCTCGGACCTCGTCGAAAATATCCGCCGTGTCGGAGCCGGAGAGTCGCTGCTCGATCCGGACATGACCGAGAAGCTCTTCGATCGGCTCCGCTCCGGTCCCCGGTCCGACCCCTTGTTGTCGCGATTGTCCGACCAGGAACGGGAAATCGTCCTGCGGATCGCAGACGGGAAGACCAACAAGCAGATTGCTGAGGAGATGTTCCTCGCGGAGAAGACGGTGAAGAACTACGTCTCGAATCTTCTGGCGAAAATGGGGATGAGCAGACGAAGCGAGGCGGCCGCATACGTGGCGCGCTCCGAAGCGGCCCACGATGCTATTCCGCCTGAGGAATGGCCCGAGGGCTGAGGCTTGGTCATCGGGCTTCTCACCGCGGGTGGCGATTGCCCTGGTCTGAACGCCGCAATACGCGGAGTAGTTGCCCGGGCCACATCAGACGGCCATCAAGTGGTGGGGTTTGTGAACGGTTGGGAGGGGCTGATCGACGATCGGCCCCGTCTGCTCGATCGTGATGCGGTACGGGGGATCGTCAGCAAAGGGGGAACG
>JBAVIK010000284.1:0-2816 GCA_049686815.1 Acidimicrobiia bacterium
CACACCGGCAAGGAGCAGGCTCAAGGCTTGTCCCAATGCGCGGGGCCAGGTCGAACTTGCTGCAACATCAGGGCTCATGTCGTTAGACATAGAGACTCTCGATGTCCTGCTGATAGCGGTCCAAGACCACCCTCCGCTTCACTTTCAAGGTCGGAGTCAACATCCCATTCTCAGTGGTGAAGTCCTCTTCGATGATCAACTGATTTTTGATTCGCTCGTAGCCCTTCAACGAGTCGTTGATGGTATGCACCTCGGATGCGATGAGCTCGACGACTGCGGGGTTCTCGGAGACGGGCGAATCGTCGAGGTCGATGTCACGTGAGCTGGCCCATTCCTCGAGTGCCTCGCGGTCCGGAACGATCAGGGCGATGTTGAAGGGCCGGTTGTCGCCGTAGACCATGATGCTGGCGAAATAGGGGGACAGAGAGAGTTTGTCCTCGATCGGTGTGGGCACCACATACTTGCCATTGGCCAGTTTGTATTGCTCCTTGACCCGCCCGGTGATGTACAGGAACCCGTCCTCGTCGAACCGGCCGAGGTCGCCGGTCCGAAAGCCCCCTTGATCGTTGAACACATTTTTGGTCTCGTCGGGAAGATTGTGATAACCCTGCATGACATTGTGGCCATAGACGATGATCTCGCCGTCCCGTGGGTCCGCAGACAGGGCAACGTCGAGTTCGACTCTGACGCCGGGTATGGGTTTGCCGACGGAACCGATCCGACGAGTGCCCTGCCAGTTCGCAGTGGCGATCGGAGAGGTCTCCGAAAGTCCATAGCCCTCATAAACCGTTATGCCGAGTGCATCTATGAACTGAGCAACCTCGACGGGAATCGCGGCGCCGCCGCTTATGGCATATTTGAGATTTCCTCCGAACCGCTCGCGCACTTTCGAAAAGACGATGCGATCGAACAGGGCATGCTGGGCGTTGAGCCATCGACTGGACCCGCCGGCGGCCTCCAGTTGGCGTCGCTTTTCGGCGTTGGACATCGCAGCGTCGAAAATCGACTTCGTGACTCCGCCCTTCTCCACCATCATCTTGTTGAGACCGTCATAGATCTTCGTGAAGATCCTGGGCACGCTCACCAGCATCGTCGGCTGCACCTCTGCCAGGTTGTCAACGATCTTTGGCACGCTCTCTGCGAACCCCGTCGAGCACCCTGACGCGAGCAACGCGTGAAGCTCGACGGTCTGACCGAAGGCATGGGCCCACGGGAGAAATGACAGCGACCGGTCTTCCGGTTCAAGTGTGAAGACAGACAAGACCGCACTCACATTGTTGGCGATGTTTGCATGCGACAGCACGACACCCTTGGGCTTGCCCGTCGTCCCGGACGTGTAGACGAAGCCAGCCACATCCTTTCCGTCGACAACAGCGGGCTCATCGGCCGCCCCGCTGGATGTGGAGATCGAATCCAGCGTTGTTGACGTGCCATCCCCGCGAAACGTGATCACGTGCTTCAAGTCAATCAGCTCGAAAGAAGCAACGCGTTTGTTGATGAGGTCGTCTGCTACGAAAGCCGCGATCGCGCCAGAGTCGCTCAAGATGTAACGCCAGTTCTCGTCCGTCTGCGCTTCGTACATCGGAACGACCGCGGCGCCAAGACCGTAGGCCGCGTATGCGGCAATCCCCCACTCTGGGCAATTGTCTGAAATGATCGCTATTCGATCACCCTTTGTGACACCCAGGTCGGCAAGGCCGGCCCGCGCACGGTCAACACGGTCTCCGAACTCGCGATAGGTGATCCAATTCCATTGGTCGTCTTCTTTGAAGCCAAACAAGGGACGGTCTGCATATACCTCGACGCTGTTGGCATACAGCTCGTTCAACGTGTCGAAGCGGGGCTTGAAGTTGGACATCCTTGGGACTCCTGTCAACAAGGTGCGGAATCGATAACCGCCCGATACTCAACGATCACCCTCACAAAGGTGAGATGTCCCCCCCCATCGTGGGTGGTTCGCCACCGGTCCGGGCATTCCTTGGTGAAGTCTCCAGCATGGGTGAGGTGAGGTCACCCATGGGGTGGATAGTTTTTCCGGGGATCCGAGGATTCGAGGAGACCGATGCCGATCACCCGATTCGGCCCAATTGCACATCCGGCCTCGATCGACGCCTACCACGCTGCGTCTCGCTCTTCTGACGTAGCGGAGACCGGTCGATCGTCACATGAGAGTGACCAGACAGAGTCATCCATGCACGCATTGGGTGGTCTAGTACTGGCGATTGCTGCGTTGATCGTTGCGGCAATCGTGTTCACCGGTGGATCAGGTTCAACGGATGGGCCAGCAGCCGACTTTCCGGAAAGTCCCGTCGTCGAAATCGAGAGATCGGCGCGACCGTAGTGGACGTTTCGAGGGAGCTTCTGTGACCACCGAGCGCAAGTCGAGACCGAGGGCCTTCGAGTGGTGGATGTTCGCCAATTTCGCCCAAGGGGCTGGATTCTCTGCCTTTGTGTCGCTGCTGATTCCACCGTACGTGACCCAGGCGACGGGTCAGGCTTCTGAGGCCGGAGTCGTCATGGCCATCATCAGCCTGGGAGCCGTCTTGGCGCCCGTGCTCGGCGGTTTCGCGGATCGCTACGGTGCCCATCGAACGGTCCTGACGGGAAGTGTGGCGGGGATGGCCCTCGCCTTCGTGGCCTACGCACTCTCGGCCGACCAATCGGCTCTCTTCCCTCTTGATGCGATCTTGATGGGCGTCTCGATAGCCGGTATGGCTGCTGTCGGGCCCGTCTTCATCGTCGGCGCGCGGCTTCCGAGGAAGGTTGAGGCGTCGCAGATGACTGCCTTCTCCCTGATGATGCCCGCGGGTCAGGTC
>JBAVIK010000285.1:0-1644 GCA_049686815.1 Acidimicrobiia bacterium
GGATACACCCCCTATGAAGGCATCATCCTCGCTTCGCTAATAGAAACCGAGGTTCTGCTCGACGTGGAACGGCCGATCGTCTCCAGCGTCATCCACAACCGGCTCGCCCAAGGGATGAAGTTGGACATCGACGCGACCGTCCTATATGCGTTGGGAACCCGCGACGTGACCCGATTCGATCGCGAAGTCGACTCGCCCTACAACACCTACCTAGTGCCCGGCCTTCCCCCAACACCCATTGCCTCGCCAGGCAGAGCCAGCCTGGAGGCGGCCGCCGCTCCCGCCGACACCCCCTACTTCTTCTACGTACTCTCCGACCTCGAGGGGAATCACGCGTTTGGGGAGACGATCGAAGAGCACATCAACAACGTGAACCAGGCTCGTGAGGACGGCGTGTTGCCCTGAGGCGGCACCGGATGCAGTCCGGCCTGGCACACTGACTCAGTGCTCAAGTCCTATCGTCTAGCAGTGTTAGGTGATCCTGTCGGTCATTCGCGGTCCCCGGCAATCCATCAGTTGGCTCTCCAATTGGCCGGTCTGAGGGGCGAGTATCTGGCGATTCGGGCCAATCGTTCTCAGATGGCTGACCTGCTCGCCGAGCTGCGGGCCGGCCAGTATCAGGGATTCAACGTCACAATGCCCCTGAAGGAGCTCGCTGCTGCATCAGTCGACAGGATGACCTCTGCCGGTTGGGCGGCGGGGTCGGTGAACACGCTGAGAATGGATGGCACGTACCTGGAAGGCCATTCGACAGATGCGATTGCATTCGGTGAGATGCTGGACACAAAAGGGCTCGATGAGACCCAAGCCGTCCTTGTGCTCGGTACCGGTGGATCGGCGAAAGCCGCACTCAGCGTCCTAGAGGACCGCAACGTCTATCTGTCATCCCGCAGCAAAGGCAAGGTCGAGGCCCTGGCCGCGACTCATCCGTGGGTAACAGCCGTGCCGTGGGGATCCGGAGTGGCAGACACGCTCGTTATCAACTGCACACCGGTCGGCATGAATGGAGAGACGCTGCCAGTCGGTGTCCTCGAAGTGGCTGCCTCGCTAATTGATCTCCCATATGGGTCGAGCCCCACTCCGGCAGTTGTGCATGCCTCCGAGCTTGGAATCGGCTACATCGACGGTTTTGACTTCCTCGCCAGACAAGCGGCCGCTTCTTTCGAGTGGTGGACCGGTGTTTCCGTAGACTTCTCCCGGCTGGCGACAGTCGCCAGAAACGTCTAAAGGGTTAGCGAAATGGGGCCGAAACCAAATCGAGGCTTTCAAAAGCAAGGAGCTGATGTGTCTCTTTCTGGGAACTTGGGATTCGTCTCACTAGACGAAGTATTGCGATTGCTGACCCGATCCGGTCAGCAGGGCTCCGTTGACGTTCGGGGCGAGAAGGTTCGGGGCCGGGTATTCATCACGCGCGCAGGCATTGGCCTTGCCACTACCTTCGACGATGCCGGTTTGCGCCGTCTCCTCGTGAGGTCTGGCCTGGTCGAACAAGACTATTTGGACCGGGTTGAGGCAGGGGAGACAACGCTTTCGCCACTGATCGAGAAGACCGGTGGGGCATTGACCGAGCTCCTTCGAGAGATGACTGTGGAGAGCATCTACCAACTGGGTATAAACGGCGACTCGTTTGAGGTCTACGAAGAG
>JBAVIK010000286.1:0-8885 GCA_049686815.1 Acidimicrobiia bacterium
CCCCAGGAACGCGGGGCGGGAATCGGGGCCATAGATCCCCTGAAGACGTGCATTTGCAGAATCCGGGCACTTTTTCCATGCCACGTACGTCGAAGCTGAGAGACGTATCTCCTCACCAGGAATCACATGCGGAATAGTCAGAGCCACTTACAACGAGCGTATACCCAAAAATTCCCGGAGCAGGTTCCGATATCGGTGGGTGCGCCGGTACCATCGACGGCCCAGGGACCAGGCCGATTGGGGCGGCCTTCCGCATGAAAGACAGCTTCCTCTTCCGCATCCATCCGTTGCTCGCGGCCGCCATCGTTGTCGGCGCGATATTTGTCGTGCTCCTCGGGTTCTACGGAATGACCCGCGCCTTCAGCCGAGGAGAAGTGATGGGGCGCGTCGAAGTCTCCAACACGGCATTGGGCGGGCTCAGCGAGGAGCAGGCAACCGGAACCATGGTGGCTGTAGAAGACGAGCACGAAGCAAGAACCGTTGTGTTCACTGTCGACGGCACTCCGGTGGAGGTGCAACCGCCAACAACCGGGTTTGAAATCGACGAGGAAGACATAGTCGCCGAGGCGATGAGTGTCGGCCGGGAAGGCAACGCGATCTACCAATTCCTCTTCTGGCTGACCAACATCTTCTCCACGAACCAAGTCGAATTGACCGGCACCATCGATGAGGACTCGATGAGCGCCATATTCGATGAATGGGACACCGAAGTCATCGGGATGCCGGCGAGCCAAGGAGCTATCGAGCTGTCAGACGCCGAATTGGTGGCCGTCTACCCCCGGGCGGGATCTGGTCTCGACCGCGAGGCAGCGACTCGGATCATCCTCGAAGCGATGCTGGCGAGCGCCCCCACGAATCATGCTCTGCCGATTGATTCGATCGTCCCGCAACTGACGAATTCGGACATCGACGCCGCTTTGCTAGAAGCCCAGGCGTTGCTTTCCGGAAGCATCAGGATGGTGTACAACGGAAGCGAGCTCACCTTCACCCAAGAGCAACTGACGGAGGCTTTCCGTTCGGACACCATCGCCGAGGGCTCGCCACAGATAGTCAACTACTTCGACTCAGAAGTGATCGGTGAGCTCCTGGCACCGGTGAGAGACGAGTTCGAGGCCGAGCCGGTCAGTGCAAGATTCGTCATCTCTGGCGACACCATCTCGATAGAGCCAGGTTCGAAGGGCACCCGGCTCGACGCAGACGACGTCGCCTTGAGGCTGTTTCAGGCCGGTCTGAGCTCCAATCGAACCGGGCAGCTCGAACTTGTCGAAGACGCCGACCCTGATGTGACGACTGAAGAGCTCGAGGCCCTAGGGATCAAGCATCTCGTTTCGTCTTTCACGACCTACCACCCGTGTTGCGCAGATCGTGTCACCAACATTCACACGATCGCGGACACTGTGGACATGGCGATCGTCAGGTCCGGTCAGGAGTTCTCTCTCAACAAATACGTGGGAGAGAGGACCGAAGAGAAGGGGTACGTCCCTGCGGGAACGATTGTCGCCGGGGAGCTCGAGGACACGGTCGGGGGCGGGGTCAGCCAGTTCGCCACGACGACATACAACGCCATCTTTTGGGGTGGGTACCAGGACATCGCCCACAAACCCCACTCCTATTACTTCTCACGTTATCCCGAAGGGGTCGAAGCGACCATCAACTGGACCACACCTGATCTCGTCTTTCGAAACAACACCAACAAGGCGATCATGCTCGACACCCAGTACACCGAGGATTCGATCACGGTGCGGATCTTTGGTGACAACGACGGCCGCACTCTGAAGGGTGAACAGGTTGGCGGTGAATCGAAGGTGAGAGTTGCCGCCGAAGGCGGTCCCAATGCCCTCCACGTCAAGGGTGAGGTGTCAGAGAGGTTTGCCCAGACCACCCCTGGTCCGCCTCGCTACTACGGGAACCCGGAGTTCGGTCTCAATCAGATCGAAGAGACACAATCTGCACGTGATGGGTGGAGCGTGACAGTCACTCGTCGGATCCTGAGAAACGGTACAGAGCTGGTATCGGAACAGGAATGGGCCGTTCGATATTCACCCGCATTTGCTGTGTTCGAGGTACACCCGTGCAAGGTTCCCGGTCGGGAGAGCACCTGCCCCACAACCACCACGGCGCCACCTGCCACCACGACGGTGCCGACAACTCCGCCCACCACCGCACCTCCCCCACCCACAACCCCGACAACTTAGGATCCACGCCATGACTGCGGTTGTCACCGGAGCCTCCGGATTTCTTGGTGGTGCCGTGGTTCGCCGCCTCCTCGACGACGGTCGCCAGGTGCGGGCCGTCGACCTGGTCCGTGGACCAACACTTTCCGGTCTCGATGTCGAGTTCGTTGAGGCGGACGTGTTGAACCCAGATTCACTCGGGCCAGCGCTGCAAGGGGCTGACGTGGTCTTCCACCTCGTGGCGAAGATCTCGATTGCAGGCGACCCGACCGGCGAGGTCTACAGGGTCAACGTCGACGGGGTGAGAAACGTCGCCGAATCGGCCTGGGCGCAGGGCGTCAAACGAATGGTTCACTGCAGTTCCGTTCACGCCTTCGACCTGGAGACAAACGGTCGGATGATCACCGAGCGCAGCCCTCGATCCACGACTCCCACCCTTCCCGCCTATGACCGCTCCAAGGCCGCTGGCGAAACGGCGTTGCGTGAGGTGATTGCCAAGGGTCTCGATGCCGTAGTTGTCAACCCGACGGGCATCATTGGGGTCCACGACTACGCCCCTTCGCCAATGGGCCATGTCTTTCGTGCGCTCTTCACCCACACGCTGCCGGCATTGATAGAAGGTGGATTCGACTGGGTCGACAGCCGCGACGTCGCCGCCTCGATCGTGGCTGCGGAAGACAACGGAGCAACCGGTGAGAACTACCTGCTGCCCGGACACCACCAGACCGTCGCTCAGCTCGCCGACCTGGCAGAGAAAGTGAGCGGGGTTCCCAAGCCGCGTCTCACCGTGCCCTTGTGGGCCGCCAAAGCCTGGAGCCCAATCGGTGACCGTCTCAACCGACGGAGTGGAAGCCCGCTCACGTTCACCCGGGAATCGATCCATGCCCTGGACCACAGCCCCCCCATCGTCGGTGATAAGGCCCAATCGACCCTGGGACACCAGCCAAGACAAGTCGAGGAGACTGTTTCCGACATCTACGAGTGGTTCCGACGCACCGGCTGAACCGAGGTCGAGATCTACTCTTCCTCGTCCGGGTAAAAGCGAAGGAAGCCGTGGGTCACGTCCGCGGCCTGGCCCGCCGTGTCCTCGTCCCACCCGCCGGGACGTCTCAGCGTGACGATATTCTGCAAGACGAATACGTGATCGATCCCGATCCCCAGATCGAAGAGGCGGCCACCAAGGACGGCCGGCACTCCCTCACCCACGATTCCAGGTGTCATTACGTGCCCGTCCTGACCGGTAAAACTGCGATCGGTGTCGATGACGAGCACGTCGCCCATCATCACCTTGTCTCTGATCTCTACGTTCTGACCCATTGGGCTGTGATCGTACTCAGCCGCCGAGCCCACCGGAAAGCTCACCGACTCGATGAACCTTCACCAGGTTGGTTGATGCCTGGAAATTGGGAGGAACGCCCGCGACCATCACGACAGTCTCACCGGCCGCGGCGACCCCCTCGGCTTCCAGATGTCTCGCGGCCTCGGCCATCTCTTCGTCGGTGGAATCGCGTCTGTCGAAGCTGTGTGGGATCACCCCCCAATAGAGAGCCAGTCGCTGACGGGTCGCATCGTTGGGCGTGAACGCCACTACCCGTTGTTCGGGGCGGTACTTGGATATCAGACGTGCGGTGCTTCCGGTTTCGGTGAATGCGACGATCGTCTCCGCATCGATATTGCGGGCGATCTGAGTTGCCGCCTGAGCAACCGCCGACGCAACGTGATTGTCATCTCCGACGAAGGCAACGGGATGTTCACCTCTACTGGAAAGAGTTCCTTCTTCAACGGTGCGACAGATACGTGCCATCGCTTCGACAGCAAGCGCCGGATAATCACCGATAGCAGTCTCGCCCGAGAGCATCACGGCGTCGGTGCCGGCCATAACGGCGTTGGCGACGTCGGTGACTTCCGCACGTGTGGGTCGGGGGCTGTGAGTCATCGAATCGAGCATTTCGGTTGCGGTGACCGATACATCTCCGGCCGTATTCGCCCGATTCAGAATGTCCGATTGGATGAGTGGTATCTGCTCCAAGGGGAGCTGTACTCCGAGATCACCACGCGCCACCATCACCCCAAATGAAGCTCCGATGATCTCGTCGAGGTTTTCGAGCGCCTGGGCAAGCTCGATCTTGGCGATGATCGGTGCATCGCCGGCCAGTCGAGCGACCGCCTCGACGTCGGAAGCCGATCGCACAAATGAGGCGGCGACGTAATCCACACCCAACTCGACCCCGAAAGCGAGATCCGCTCTGTCCTTGTCGGTGATGTTGCCGACGGAGAGATTGCTGTCGGGGAATGCGACACCTTTGTGATCGGCCAAAATGCCACCGGCGACAACTCGTGCGTTGAGGCATGTGTCGGTTCGGTCGATGACCTTCAACTCAACCAATCCGTCGGCGAGCACAACCCGGTCGCCGATCTGAACATCCTCGAGCAGATTGGGGTATCCGATCGGGATGACCTGCGCAGCACCCAGTCCTGTCTCCGGAACCAGGTCAACGACGTCTTCCGCGGTCAAGTCGATCACCCCGTCCGGAAACAGTCCAACACGAAGTTTGGGCCCCTGAATGTCTTGCATGACGGCCACCGTGCGACGCATCTCTCTCGCCACGGACCTCACCCAGGTGTACAGCTGGCGATGGAGATCGTGGTCCCCATGAGAGAAGTTGAGTCTTGCAACATCCATCCCAGCAGCGATGAGTGACCTGACCCCTTCTTCTGACGCCACTGCGGGACCAAGTGTTGCGATGATCTTGGTCTGACGCTGCATGACCAGCTAGACGCTAACCGTCGTGATCAGCCATTCAGCTTGTCTCTGACCAACTGATTGACGAGCTTTGGATCGGCTTTCCCCTGTGTGGCCCGCATCACCTGACCGACCAGGAATCCCACCACCTTTGTTTCGCCTGCCCCGAAACTCTCGACCGCGTCTGGGTTTGCGGCCAGAACCTCTGAAACGGCCTTTTCGAGCTCTGCGGTGTCGGATATCTGGATCAAGTCGCGTGACTCCGCCACCTCACGGGGGTCCCCCTCTCCGGACATGACCCCGTCCAGGACGTCCTTCGCTGCCGAAGCGGAAACCAACCCTTCTTCGACGATGGAGACCATCTCGGCGAGCTGGGCGCCGGTGATTGGTGGAGGGTCGGACGAGACATCCATGCGGCGCAGCCAGGCGACGATCTCTCCCGTCAGCCAATTGGCTGTTGCCTTGGGCTCGGATCCCCGTGCAACGGCTTCGTCAAAAAGATGTCTGAGATTCTCAGGAAGTGCAGCAAGCACTTGCGCCTGATCATGGTCCAGCCCGACGTCGGCGTACCGTGCCCGTCGTTGGGCGGGTAGCTCGGGAAGCGATGCTCGAATCTGGTCCACCCACCCCGCATTCATCACCATCGGTGTCAGGTCAGGTTCGGTGAAGTAGCGGTAGTCCGAGGATCCTTCTTTGGTCCGCATCGAATGAGTCACTCCAGTTTCCTCATCCCAATGACGCGTCTCCTGAATGACCGACCCGCCCGACTCGATCAACTCCACCTGTCTCTTGATCTCGTAGTCGACCGCGTGTTCCAGCGATCGAAAGGAATTCATGTTCTTCACCTCGACCTTGGTACCGAGCTCGACCACGCCGGTCGGTCTGACCGAGACGTTGGCGTCGAACCTGATGGAGCCCTCTTCGAGTCGGGCATCGGATACACCAAGCTCATTGACGACCGCGCGGAGTTCTTGGGCATATGCCCGGGCCTGTGCTGCCGAGCGAATGTCAGGCTTTGAAACGATCTCAACGAGTGGAACTCCGGATCGGTTGAAATCGAGCAATGTGGATTCAGCCGCGTGGATCCGACCGCCATCGCCGATGTGAGTCGACTTGCCGGTGTCCTCCTCCATGTGGGCACGCTCGATGCCGATCCTGGCGACTTCACCGTCGACAACCACATCGAGATGACCCTCGACACACACCGGGATGTCGAACTGTGATATTTGGTAGTTTTTGGGCAGATCGGCGTAGAAGTAGTTCTTCCGATGGAACACCGATCTCGATGACACTTCACAATCGAAGGCAAGGCCAATGGCCATGATCCATTCGATTGCTTGACGATTTGGGACCGGAAGCGCTCCGGGCAGACCGAGACAGGTTGGGCAGACGCTGGTGTTGGGCTGGTTTCCGAAGGTGACGGCGCATCCACAGAACATCTTCGACTGCGTGGCCAGCTCTACGTGGACCTCGATTCCGATCACCGGTTCGAAATCAATGGTCACTGTGGCGCCGTCAGCGGTCATCCCGCCACCGCTTCGAGGGTCGGCCGCTCGGTGAACTCCGCCAATCGTTCTACCTCGGCGGCGGTTCTGAACAACACTCTCTCTCCGAGAGCCGGCGCCATCACCTGGAACCCGATAGGCAACCTCTGATCGTCTAACCCAATCGGGACCGAGATCGCCGGATGACCTGAGAGATTCATCGGAATGGTGCAAATATCGGACAGGTACATGGCGAGCGGATCGTCGACTCTCGCCCCTGCCTCGAAAGCGACGGTCGGGCTGGTGGGCGAGACCAGGACGTCGACCGTCTCGTAGGCGCGGGCCAGGTCTCCCCGCACTGCGGCGCGAACCTTCTGTGCCTGCCCGTAGAACTCGTCGTAGTACCCGGCGGAGAGGGCATAGGTGCCGAGAAGGATTCGTCTTATCACCTCAGGCCCGAACCCACGGGCCCGCGTCGCAGCCATGAGGGCCTCTGTCGTCGTGCCCCCGGCCCGGAATCCATAGCGGATCCCGTCAAAACGAGCGAGATTGGCCGAGGCCTCCGCGGGGGCGATCAAGTAGTAGGCAGACAACGCGATTTCGAATGTTGGAAGCGACACCTCTACGACTTCGGCACCCGCGTCGGAGAGTGAGCCGACCATCGCAGCCACCTGTGCCTCCACGGCCGGTTCGTATCCCTCCCCCGCCAACTCTTTGACCACGCCAACCTTCAACCCCGCGACACCTTGATGCAGCTCGGCGGTGACGTCCGGATATTCGCCGTCATACGATGTCGCGTCGAGTGGGTCGTAACCCCAAATGGCTTCGAGCAGGAGCGCAGCATCTTCGACACTCTTCGACAGCGGGCCAATCTGGTCGAGGGAAGAGGCAAAAGCGATCAACCCGTAACGGCTAACCGTGCCGTAGGTTGGCTTCATGCCGACGATGCCGGTGAGCGAAGCGGGTTGTCTGATCGATCCGCCGGTGTCCGAGCCAACAGCTCCAAAAGCAGAGCCAGCAGCGACGGCTGCCGCAGAGCCACCCGACGACCCGCCAGGGACCCGACCGATATCCCATGGGTTGTATGACGGCCCGTATCCAGAGTTCTCCGTGGAAGATCCCATGGCGAACTCATCCAAATTCGTCTTCCCAACAAGAACTGCTCCCGCCTGGCGAAAACGCGTGGTGACGGTGGCGTCGTAGGGTGGCACGTACCCGTCGAGGATCTGAGACGCAGCGGTCGTCTGCAGACCCCTGGTGCACATGTTGTCTTTGAGAGCCACCGGGATCCCGTGCAGAGGGCCGTGATCGATCCCGTCGGCCAAGTCGGCATCCGCCTGACCGGCAGCCGCTCGAGCCCCGTTGTGATCGATCGTCAAATAGGCGTGGAGTTGGGCCTCCGTAAGAGCAGCTTTCTCAAACACCGATTGGAGAAGGTCCACCGATGAGAGCTGTCCAGAGCGGAGCTGTCTACCCGCGTCGGCGATAGTCAGGTCGGTCAGGCTCACTCCGACTCCAACGCCGGTGGCACCACGAAATAGCCATCCTCAGACTGGGGAGCCTGGGAGAGGACTTCATCGTGATCGAGCGATGGGCGGGTTTCATCGTCCCGAAAAACATTGACCAACCCGAGGGGGTGCACCGTTTCGGTGGTGGGATCGCCTTCCAGTGACTGGACCTGAGCGGCGTGGTCGAGAATCACCGCCAACTGGGTCTTATAGGTCTCCAACTCCGCGGGGGTCAGGTCGAGTCGTGCCAGCCGGGCAACGTGCTCGATGTCAATCTCGATAGGCATGGCCGCCGGAGTGTATAAAGACCTGGTGGCTGTCTCAGTCGTATTAGCCGAGGATGCCTTCATCATCCGCGAGGGGGTTCGGATGCTGTTAGAGGAGGCCGGCTACGACCTACGGGCGGCAGTGGAGAATTATGACGAGCTGCTCGACGCGGTGACGACTCATGAGCCCGACGTGGTGATCACGGACATTCGCATGCCGCCAACCAGAACCGACGAGGGGGTGCGCGCCGCTCGTGAGATCCGGCGCCTCAAGCCGGAGATCGGTGTGGTCGTGCTCTCCCAATATGCCGAGCCGGAATACGCCCTGACCCTCTTTGCGGCCGGAGCAGATGGGCTTGCGTATCTCCTCAAAGAGCGATTGGGTGATCTCGGCCAGTTGGAACACGCCATCGAAGAGGTGATTGCGGGACGCTCGGTGATCGATCCCAAGGTGGTTGATGCGCTCGTTGACGCACGTACCCGACCGGAATCCCCGGTGAATCGTCTCACCGGGAGAGAGATGGAGGTCATGGCCGAAATGGCTGGGGGAAACAGCAATGCTGCCATAGCAGACCATCTCTTTCTGTCTGAACGCGCCGTGGAAAAGCACATAAACTCGATCTTCACCAAGCTCGACCTACCCAGAGAAAAAGAGACCAACCGGAGGGTCAGTGCAGTGCTCATGTTTCTGGCGGAGAAAGGTGGATGAG
>JBAVIK010000287.1:0-6400 GCA_049686815.1 Acidimicrobiia bacterium
CGGTTGTCATGTCGGGCTATCTCGGTTCGATCGGGTTTGCCTTCCCCGCGGCGATGGGTTTGTGGGCAGCGGTGGGTGGGGAACGCCAGGTGATCGCAGTTGCCGGCGACGGTGGCTTTGGCCAATACGCCATGGAGTTCACTACCGCGGTCAAGTACGGGATGGACATCACCTTGATCCTGTTGGTCAACGACGAGCTGGGCAAGATCAGCAAAGAGCAGAGGTCGGCGGAATACGACGTGTGGCAGACGTCGCTTCACAACCCGGATTTTGCAGAGTTCGCCGAGATATCGGGTGGCCGGGGGTTGAGGGTTCGGGAGATCTCCGATCTCGACCCGGCGATTCGGTTTGGGCTCGAGTTCAACGGGCCGACACTGATCCAAATCGACGCCGATCCGCTGCTGGTCTGAGCTTGGGGCCGTCGTGATCGGAGGTACCATGCCTTTCCGGACAACCAATTTGGCCCGGAGGCAGACCCCATGAACATCGTCCATATCGTTGGCACCGGCACGATCGGAGAGCCATTGATCGGGTTGCTTGCCGACAACCGTGAGCATTTCGGCATCGACGAGGTGACATTTCACAAGAACACCCCGTTGGTGACCGAGAAGGCCAAGGTGTCAGATCTGGTGAGACGTGGAGCGGTGCTCTCCGTTGACGATGACCGCAAAGCCACGTTCGAGGAGCTGGGTCACGCCCCCAAGTACGAGACCCTGGAAGCCATCGAGCGTGCCACCGTCGTCATCGACTGCACACCGGTCGGCAATCAGATGAAGAACGACTTCTACGCAGATGCGACCGGGCCCATCGGTTTCATGGCCCAGGGGTCGGAGTACGGGTTTGGCAAGATGTACGCCCGGGGGATCAACGACGACGCCCTCATCCGGAATCACGACAGGTTCATCCAGATCGTCAGTTGCAACACCCACAACATCTCGGTGTTGGTCAAGTCACTGGCGATGGATCCCGACGGGACCAACCACCTGGTGGACGGTCGCTTCCTGTGTATCCGTCGCGCCAACGACATTTCCCAGGACAGTGGGTTTATCGCCAGCCCCACGGTTGGTGGTCATGGAGAGGGCAGATTCGGGACCCATCACGCCCGTGACGCCCACGATCTGTTCTCGACACTCGGCTACGACCTCAACCTGTTCTCCTCGGCCCTGAAACTGAACACCCAGTACATGCACTCGTTGCATTTTGCGTTGACCCTGGACCGCGAGATGGATCTCGACGAGGTGAGGGACCGGCTGATGAGCAACACCCGGGTTGCGGTCACCCACAAGACGTCGGCCAACCAGGTGTTCTCCTTTGGACGCGATCACGGTTACTACGGGCGGATCATGAGTCAGGCGGTCATTCCGTTGGAGACACTGACCGTGCGCAACGAGAACGAGCTGGTCGGGTTCTCTTTCACACCTCAGGACGGCAATCCGCTGCTTTCCACGGTGGCCGCGATGCTGTGGTATCTCGACCCGGCCTCGATGGACGAGCGTCTCGACATCCTCCGTCGTTACCTTTTCGCCGAGATCTAGGCGCGTACCCGTTTTGGAGCAGAGGGCCGTCGTCTTCGCCGAGGAGGCGATCCGTGCGGTGGGCCGGTTGGACGTTGCCCTCGCCCGCGTCTCCATCTCCCAGGCTTTCGACGAGGACCACTCGATCGGGTTCCTGGCCGACGCCATCTATCTCGCCTGCGCCGAGATAGAAGGTGATGGCGGGGTGAGCACGGCCACCTGGAACACGCTGGCCGACGCCGTCGACTCCCACGACCTCCTGGCCGTCGTCGAGTCCTCACGCACCTTCTAAACCCAAAACCGCAAACCTAAGGTAGTACCTGTCATATATGGTCGGAATCCGCTGATCTTTGCGAGAACCCGGCCCACGGCCAGGGTTCCCCCCGTATCGATTTAGGCTCTCGCTGATGGCAGCTCCCTCTCTATGGCTCACCACGCTCGGCTGCGCCAAGAATCAGGTCGACTCGGAGAAGGTGACCGCCATGCTCTCCGAAGCCGGGTACGTCTGGGCCGACTCCCCGGAAACGGCCGACGTCGTCATGACCAACACCTGCGCCTTCATCGAGGAGGCCCGTGAGGAATCGGTCGAGACCATCCTCGACCTGGAGGATCGCAAGGCACCCGGTGCCAAATCGATCGTCATCGGCTGCATGGCGCAACGTTTCGGGACCGAAGTCGCCGACGCATTGCCCGAAGTGGATGCGGTGCTCGGTCTCGACCGTTACGGCGAGTTGGTTGGGGTCCTCGACGACTTGACCCGCTGGCATCCGGTGGAGATGAAGCGTCGCCCGATCATGGACATCCTCCACGCCACCGGCCGCCCCCAGACGGGTTTGCCCTATGCCTATCTCAAGGTCGCCGAGGGATGCAACAAGCCATGCACTTTCTGTGCCATCCCGCTGATCCGGGGCAAGCAGCGCTCGCGTCGTCCCACCGAGATACGCGAAGAGCTGTCTCGTCTCGTCGAGTCGGGGGTCACCGAGGTGGTCCTCGTCGCCCAAGACCTCGCCGCCTACGGCCGTGACATCGACGCCCCAGGGGGGCTACCCGACCTGCTCCGTTTCGTCGCCGACGTCGATGGGTTGGCGCGTCTCCGCCTCCTCTACCTCCATCCCCGTGAGATCAGGGAGCGTCTCCTGGTGGAGATGGTCGGGAACGAGAAGGTCGCCCCATACTTCGACCTCTCCCTCCAGCATGTCTCCCAACCTCTGCTCAGAGCGATGAAACGCCCGGGCAACACCGAAAAGCACCTCGCCTTGATCGAGAGAATCCGCCAACTCGACCCGGCTGCCGCACTCCGCTCGTCGTTCATTGTTGGCTTCCCCGGTGAGGAGGAGGCACACGTCGATGAGTTGACGTCGTTCCTCGAAGAGGCCCGTTTGGATTGGGCGGGCTTCTTCCCTTATTCGGCGGAGCCGGGCACTCCGGCGGCTGAATTGCCCGACCAGATTCACAGAGAAATCACCATGGACCGACTCCGCAACCTGACCGCCACCCAGGAGGAAGTGACCGAGGCCGCCAACATTGCCTGGCTGGGGAAGACCGACACGATCCTCGTTGACCAGGTCGAAGACGATGTCCCGGTGGGTCGGTCGTATCGTCAGGCTCCCGAGATCGACGGCGTGGTCCGGGTGGATCGTGGGGAACCGGGGGAGTGGCTCGAGGTCGAATACACCGGCGTGTACGGACCCGACATGGAGGCCGTCGCCAGGTGAATGTCGAAGTGATTGCGATCGGCACCGAGCTGTTGCTTGGTCAGATCGTCAACTCGAACGCCGCAACCATCGGAGCGGCTCTGGCCGAACACGGACTGGACGCCAACTACCAACAGGTCGTTGGTGACAACCTCGACCGGGTCGCCGGGACGATCAGACTTGCCGTGAGCCGGTCCGACGCGGTGATCATCACCGGCGGGATCGGCCCCACTCAGGACGACCTGACCCGTGAGGCCGTCTGTGAGGCCACCGGACTGGAGATGGATTTCAGCGAGAGCTACGCCGACCATCTCCGGGGATGGTGGGAGGCGAGAGGTCGGGTGATGCCCGAGTCGAATCTGAAGCAGGCTCAACACCCTGCCGGAGCTGAGCTGTTGATGAATCCGAAGGGGACCGCCCCCGGTCTGGTCATCGACCACGACGACACCCTCATCTTCTGTGTCCCTGGCGTCCCCGCCGAGATGGAGTATCTGCTTCATGAGGAGGTGCTGCCCCGTCTCGTGACTTCATCGGGGACGACGTCGGTGCTGGCAAGCCGGCTGCTTCGCAGTTGGGGTCGCTCGGAGTCGGACATCGCAGACATCCTCGACGACGTCTACCGCCAGTCGACCAACCCGTCGCTGGCCTTTCTCGCTTCGGGTGGTGAGATCAAGATAAGGATCACCGCCAAAGCCGATGACCCGGTCCGTGCCGCCGCCCTGATCGAGCCGATGGAGACCGAAGTGCGCGCCCGTCTCGGCGACGCCATCTTTGGCGTTGACGACGACACCATCGAGAAGGTCTTGTTGAGACTGCTCGACGAGCTTGGTTACACCATCGCCACGGCCGAGTCGATGACCGGCGGTCTGGTCGCCGCTGCCCTCACTTCGCTGCCCGGCTCTTCTGCGTACGTCAAGGGTGGTCTGGTGGCCTACGACCCGGCTTTGAAGCAGTCGCTGCTCGGTGTCAAGGACATCACCACTGTCGTCGACGTTGCCACCGCCGAGGAGATGGCCGTGGGCGGGCGGAGGCTCCTCGGTGCCGATGTCGTGGTTTCGGTGACCGGTTCGGCGGGCCCCGAGCCGCTGGAGAAACCTCCCGGATCGATGGTGGTGGGGGTGGCCACTCCCGATCGGGTCCAGGCCAAAGAGTTCCGCATGGTCGGTGATAGGGAGCGGGTTCGCACCTACGCGGTGACCAACGCACTTCAGCTGGTGCGGCTTGCTCTGATCGGGCAGTGGTGGAAACCGTAGGCAGGGTCTTTGCCGCGGTCGTCTTGCCGTCCGACATCCGACTCGCCCTCGCCGACCGGGTTTCCCAACTGGATATCCCCGGAAAGCTGGTTCCGGCGGAGAACTGGCATGTCACCCTTCGCTTCCTCGGCGTCATCGACGAGGTGACCCTTGACCGGTTCCTCCACGGCCTGGCTGAGGTCGGTGACGTCCCCTCGTTCCGAATCCGGCTCGATCGGGTCGGTGCCTTCCCCAAACCTTCTAGGGCCACCGTGGTTTGGATCGGTGTCTCCGAAGGAGACAAGACCTTGGGTCTGCTCAACGAGATCGCCGAGAATGCCGCCTCAGCCTCTGGTCTCGAACCCGAAGACCGCCCCTATCACCCTCACCTCACCTTGTCCCGGGTCCGCCCACCGGTGGACGTCCGTGGTCTTGTCGACACCACCGTCGAGGCCGGGTGGATCGCCGAAGAGGTGACCGTGTTCCGAAGCATCCTCGGTTCGGGTGGGGCGAGGTATGAAGTACTGGACACCTTCGAGTTGGCCCGCTGACCCACGGCCGCAGAATCGGTCCCATTGAACCAAACCGGGAGTAACTTGGCAGGGGATGTCCCATGTCTGAACCTTTCGAGATCGATGAGGCTCCTACGGGTGTCGAACTGGTCGACGAACCTCTCGACGATTCTTTTGACGACTCGCCTTTTCCTCACGTCGAGATCACCGGTTCGCCGGTGGCCATCCACCACCCCGGGGCCTGGGCCGTCGCCATGGCCGTCTTCCTTTGGGTGCTGGTTCTCGGTGGCGTCTCTCTCCTCATCTTGCAGTGGGTCGATTGGTGGTAGCCGGGCACCGGTGGCGATTTCTCCACCGGGTTTCTGACAAAGCCACCACACGAACACATGTTCGGTCTAGTATTCCAAATCTGTCAGACGCCCTCTATACGGTGATGTGAAATGAGTCAGGAAGGACGCAAAGTGGAACGAGAGAAAGCACTCGACATGGCCCTCAGCCAGATTGAGCGTCAATTCGGCACAGGCGCCGTCATGAAGATGGGTGAGGCCGCACAGCGAAGGGTCGATGTCATCCCGACCGGGGCCCTCTCCCTGGATCTCGCTCTGGGCATTGGCGGCGTTCCCCGGGGCCGGGTCGTTGAGATCTACGGACCGGAGAGCTCGGGTAAGACCAGTCTCTCCCTTCACATCGTCGCCGAGGCCCAACGCAACGGTGGCATCGCCGCTTTCATCGACGCCGAGCACGCCCTCGACCCCATTTACGCCAAAGCAATCGGTGTCGATGTCGACGAGCTGCTCATCTCCCAACCCGACACCGGTGAGCAGGCCCTCGAAATCGCCGACATGCTCATCCGATCGGGTGCGCTCGACGTGGTCGTCATCGACTCGGTGGCCGCACTGGTTCCCCGGGCCGAGATCGAGGGTGAGATGGGTGACACCCATGTCGGGTTGCAAGCCCGACTCATGTCCCAGGCCCTACGCAAACTCGCCGGCACGTTGTCCAAGTCGAAGACCACTGCGATCTTCATCAACCAGCTCCGTGAGAAGATCGGTGTCATGTTTGGCTCACCGGAAACCACTCCGGGTGGTCGTGCCTTGAAGTTCTACTCGTCGGTGCGACTCGACATCCGACGTATCGAGGCGATCAAAGATGGCACCGAGAACGTCGGTAACCGGGTTCGGGTAAAGGTGGCGAAGAACAAGATGGCCCCACCGTTCCGTCTCGCAGAGTTCGACATCATGTTTGGCCATGGGATCTCTCGTGAGGGAAGTCTTCTCGATGTTGCGGTCGACAATGGTGTCGTTCGCAAGAGCGGCGCATGGTTCACCTTCGACGAGGACCAACTCGGCCAGGGCAGGGAGAATTCGAAGCGGTTCCTCCGTGAGAACCCCGAACTGGCCATGCACTTGCAGGCAAAGGTCTACGAGGCAGTGGGCATGGTCGAGGGC
>JBAVIK010000288.1:0-4205 GCA_049686815.1 Acidimicrobiia bacterium
GATATGTCCTCTCGTCGACGCGCTCCGGTCAGCGTGGCGCGAAACGATTGGAAGGCGATCCCGGTGCCTGAGTTGGGGATGTGGACTCCGAATCTGACTGTTTCGGTCGTGCTTCCTTACTACCAGCGGTCGAGGGAACTCACACTCACACTTGCTGGCTTGGCCAGTCAGACCTATCCCCATCATCTCCTTCAGGTCCTCGTAGTTGATGACGGCTCACCAACTGACCCGCCACGAATTCCAAAAGGCCTCCCTTTCGATGTGGATGTCCTGACGCAGGAGGATCGTGGCTATGGGTTGGCACGAGCACGGAATCTCGGCGCCAAGTCCGCCGAGGGGGATGTGGTCGTCTTTCTCGACTGTGACATGGTGCCGGAGAGGCAACATATCGAAGCACATGCCCGATGGCACCACGAGGCAACGTGGCTGGCAACGGTCGGGTTCAGGTATCACGTGGAGTTCGGCGATGCGACGAGCGAGCAGGTAGCGCAAGCAGTGACCGACGGCAGCCTGTCGGGCTTGTTCGAGGGCAAAGAGGTCGACCGGCCGGAGTGGATCGAAGCTCACATGGATCGAACCGGAGACTTGCTCGGGCCCCACGAGGATTTCTATCTGATGATGAGCGGCGGAAATCTCGGCATCGACCCCGAGCTCTATCACGAGGCGGGTGGAACCGACGAGTCCTTTGAGATGTGGGGTGGCGAGGACAACGAGTTCGCCTACAGGGCGTTGCAGTTGGGCGCGGTCGCGATACCCGAACGGCAGGCGATCGCTTGGCATCAAGGTGAGGGTCATGAGCCGACCTCCGACGAGCTGGCTGCGCTCGAATCTCAGAAGCCGAAACTGTGGAATCTCGTCCCGGACACTTCGGTCCGCGTCCGCATTCCGGGACGTTCCTATCTTCGGCCGTACCTGACGATTTTCGTCGACAGCCGAGACAGGCCCCGACAGGAAGTTGCGATTACCGCCAACTCGATCCTCGCAAGTGACTTCGCAGATTTTGTACTGGGAATCGGTATCGACTCGACCGACCCTGACATCGGATGGTTTGGTGAGAGCTTCCAACCCGAGGCACGAGTCGTTTTCGTAAGAGACGAGGCCGAGCTGGAGACCCTTCATCCATTCTCTCCGGTCCGGATGTCGCTGCAGGCCGGTTTTGCCATCAACGCTGACACTCTTGACTTGCTAGTGAGCCATGTCGGGGGTCCAGGCGTCGGTGCCTTTCACCTCACTCTTCCCCAAACGCCGCCGTCAGAAGCGATGGCCGAGGTTCGTCTCACGCGCGCACTGAGTCGGGCACGTTTGCTCGGGGTGGAAAACGTCGATGAGACAATCGGTGAACTGTTCGGTGAGCGGTGGGCGAGCGGTGCATCTCTCGGGGTGTGGAGAATCGGCTCCGAGGAACATCCGGAGGCCAGAATCCGCCAGAGGCGGCGGCCATCCAAAGCCGTCTCATCAACCGCTGAGCTGGAAGCAGTCAAGACGCAACTGCAGGTTCTCCAGGCACGGAGAGCTCTGAAGCTGGCTGATGCTTTTGGCTCGATATTTGGTGCCAGATCACTAGCCCAACTCAAGCTCGGGATTCGGTCCCTATTTCGTGTCATCCGAAGAGCGCCCACCGCCGTGACGATGGATGGTGAGGGCGCTTCTTCAATCGATTAGCCGGTGTCCAGCCGGCCAATGGACCGTCGGGCGCTTTCGAACGGTCACATTCGTTCTGGGATCGGTTGTGTCGGGCTGCTCCGCGAGGGCGAACGACCTTGCTCTCTGCGCCCAACCATGAAGATGCAAAGCCCGTGCTCGATTCGGGCGAACTGAATCTAACGTCGCCGCGATCGTCGCAACCAACTCGTTGCCTGTGCTCACTCCCTCCAACCCTTCCAGCGATCTGAGTGGTGGAGCCGCAACGGGGACTCCAGATGCGAGATACTCGTAGACCTTGAGCGGGCTGACAGCGTGGGTCGTCTCGGTGACCCTGAAAGGGAGGATTCCCACGTCGAAGCGTTGTACGTAGCCGGGGAGGTCGGTCTGTGCCTTCAACCCGAGGAAACTGACGTTGTCCGGCATTGCAGGATGATTCACCTTGTCGTCGCCGATGAGGATCACGGCGGCATCGGGATAGGCAGCCGCCACCTCTCTGAGGCTCGGCCAATCGAACCAGTCGCCATACAGCGAGCCGTGATAGCCGATGACCGTTTCCGCCTCTGGGAGATCGGTAGGACGTGGAGGGAGGTCTACCCCGAATATCTCCGCGTTGACTCCATTCGAAATAAGGGTGGCATCCCGCCCCATAGTCTTCACCCTGTTGACCAAATCGGGTGCAGACGCCACCAGTCGGTCGGCTTCTTCAATGAGGGAATCCTCGAGCTCACGTCGGTACCACTCGCCCCCGAGCGCCGGGTCTGACCAATCATCGATGACGTCGTAGATCAGCGCCCAGCCTTGGTTCTTTAGTCGCCTACCTACGTCGATGAGGGGAGCAGCAGGTGCTTCGACAACGGCGAAGCCGGGTTTACCGGCACGCTTTGCGATGTTCGCTGGTTCGAACTCCGCGGCCATGATCTGCTCGAGATCAGGGTGAATGAAGCGAAGACCAAGATCCACGGTCTCCTGCGCCTGATACATCGAAACGAACACCACATGAAAGCCCTGGCGGAGAAACTCGACGGCCAGTTGGGCGCTTCGCGACCCGCCTCCGATGTCGTGCATCGGGACTGCAGAGAGGATGACCATCGTCTCAATGTCGATCGGGTCCGTGCGAGTCGTCGGGGCACTGTTGGGAACAATCGGAACCAAACCCAGATGAAACCCCGCATCCCTCAATCGGGCCAGGACGCCGGTCAGTTCGGTGGCGGTGCCTATGCGCTCGCCGATCTCATCGAGAACCCCAGGCCGGGATGCGATCAATACCGGGCCAATTCTCGGTTCCGCTCTTCTTCGACCGACCAAGCGGGGCACGGTGGTCTCGCCGACGACAACCGCATCGATCGTGGGGTCGCCAAGAAATCGCAGTGCCACGTCCCTCATCTCCGGCGAAACGTGCACCTTGCCGGTCAGCAGATTCGCCTCTCGCGGAGCGGTCAGATCGGCGGTGTTCCGGCGGACCCGATACGTGTCCGGGGTTGTGCCCAGCCACCGACGAGCGCGTCGTGGATCAGTCACCAGAACATCGACGTTCACCCTGGTGCCGACCGAGTGTTGGGCGAGACGGTAACGGGCCATGACCCGATCCGGTACTAGCGGTCGGACGAACTTCTTCAGGCGCGGGGCAAATGCCATCTGTTCACCAGTTCGCAGGTTCTGGTAGCCGACCTGCCTCTTCGGGTGGCTGGCGTTGCACATCAACGTTGGGCTCGAGCCCCTCGGGCAAGGACCAACCTGATCTGGGGCACAACTCGAGATCTGAAGTCGACTCGATCGGGTTGCCGCCCATGTCGACATCGCGAGTGGCAGGAGCGTCTGGATCGTGGAGATTCCAGCGGCGTACCATGTGGACCGGGTTCACCCCCGGTACCTGAACCGATCGGATTCTCGGATGCGTCTCGAGAAGGTCTGCCATCGAAATCAGATCTTGCGATGCCAATGCCTGACCGTCGGATGCCAGCGTCACGTACTTGCCCCACGTCGTCGAGAGATCGGTGTCAGTCGGCACGACTTCGATTTCTGGATCCGATGTGCTGAAAGTCTTGCTCACCACCGTTATCAGCGGATAGTGGGTCGCCTTGAGGGACCGAAGGCTCTTCGTTGCAAACAAATTGGGGTGCCGGTCGCGTATCTGGCGGCGTCCAAGCTCGAAGCGTCCCTCAGTTTCTACGCTCATCGAGATCCCGTGCTTGCGGTATTTGAACAAGACCTCGCCGACCTGGACTTGGTCCCAACCCTGCGCGTGCAGCCTCACCCACAACTCCCAGTCCTCGTTCCCCAAGGTCATGGTCTCGTCGTAGCCTCTCACCGCATCAAATGCCGCGCGTCTGATCACCACACATCCCACGATTCCGTTCCCCAACAGCTGCCAATACGGATTGAAAGGACGGGTAATCCAGATCGCATCTATGTCATGAAAGAGTCGTGCATAGCAATGGGCAAACGCCGCAGCCGGCTTTGACTCGAGAGCCTGCAGCATCGTCGCCATGAAGGATGGGGCGAGTTCGTCGTCGGAGTCGAGCGGGATGATGTAGCGACCCCTGGACAGCGCAACGCCGGCG
>JBAVIK010000289.1:0-4415 GCA_049686815.1 Acidimicrobiia bacterium
ATTCGGGATCGGAAAAACCCTCACGATGTTGACCACAACCAGCACGAGAGCGATGCCCCAGGCCACGGCGACTGCGGAGCCTCCGACCCGGTTGACCATGTTGAGACCTGGCAGTCTCATCACCTTCGACAAATAGTGGGCAGCAATGGACATGGCTGCCCCGAACAAAACGAAGAGAGCAATCCCCGCGCCGACCCGAGCAACTTCGGGACTGGCCCCAAAACTGGCGGACAAGAAGTCTCCGAGGGGCCCGCTCAGCCTGAATGCGATCAGGAGCCCGAACAGCAGGGCAACGAGATCGAGGCTCTCTCGAACAAACCCACGGGTCCAGCCGCGCACCAGGAGTGCCGCCAGAAAAAGGCCAAGGATGAAATCGAGCATGTGGCAGTGGTTCCTGGTGGGCTTCGATGACACAGAGAAGGGACGACGCGACGCGTCGCCCCTGATCTCCTGACATCAAGTTACCGCCGTGATCGCGCCTATTCGGGGTCCTCGGCTCCGACGACCCTGATTCGCATCCTCTTGTTGGCCTTGCCTTTCGACTCGGTCTTGACCACTTCGATACGACCCACCTCGAGCGTGGAGTTGACATGGGTGCCGCCGTCGGCCTGCCGATCAAGACCCTTGATGTCGACCACTCTGATCTCCTTGACGAAGTCGGGTATCAGATTGACCTTGGTCCTGATCAGGTCCGGATCCTGAAGTGCAATCTCGCGTGCCATGACCAGGATCTCGGTCGGATAGCCCTTCACCAGCTCCTGGTTCAGCATTCGTTCGACGTTCTGCCCGAATTCGACAGAGATGGAATCGAGCTCGAAGTCCATACGGGCCTCGCCCGGGCTCATGTTGCCACCGGTGACCTTTGCCCCGAAGTCCCGATAAACCAGACCAGACAGAGCATGCAAGGCCGTATGAGTTCTCATGGTGAGATAGCGGCGCTCCCAGTCGATCGCCCCTTCCACGGGTGTGCCTGGATCGGGTAGGACGGAGCCCGGCGCCACGACGTGATATGGCATTCCATCCTTGCGGATGGTGTCGGTCACGCCGACCGATCCACCGTCCCATGTGATGGTGCCCACATCACCGGGCTGGCCTCCACCGCGGGCATAGAAAACGGTGCGATCGAGAAACAAACCCGACTCCTCCACGGAGAGAACCGAGCCCTCAGCTGTGGCGAGATACGAGTCTTTCGGGGCGAGCTCCTCGATGGGTCCTGATCCGGCCATGGCCGGAGGCTAATAGTCAGGGAAGGGGTGCCGGACCCGAGCCGTAGAGCGGATCACTGATCATCGTCCTGGCAAGCATCGCAGTGAGACGACCGACCAACATCGACAGATAGAGAAGAACCCACGCCACGACCAGCCCAGCGACCGCCACAACGATCGCCGCACCGAGGTTGTCCACGGACCAGCTCCCGATCGAAGTGTCAAACCATGACTGTTGGTAGAGAAAGGGCGCGGCCACGAAGCTGAGGGAACTAACCCCGCCAACGGCAAATCCGAACCCAAAACTGACAAGCACCATCTTCACCGGGATGTAGCCGATCCGGCCCCATGTCGAGGGAGACGAGAACATCTTGGCGTAACGCTCAAGGAAAGAGCCCTGCGGATCAGGCAAGCTCGCCCGTATTGGCGTGTCGAGTAGGCGAGTGACCAACCAGGCTTCGACAGGCGCCATCCCGTGGATCAGCCACAACACCCCGTATCCGATGAAGAACCCGACAACAACGATCAGAAGACCGACCGAAATCGAGATCCCGGCGACCATCAGCACGAAATAGAAGATGGTCAAGGGAAAGCCGATCAGGTTGAACAACACCGACTTCCAGGTCAGAGACTTGAACGGGGCGTTGGAGAGATTGACCTGACGGCCCATCAGAGTGGAGTCCCTTGGTCGGGAGCAAAGGATGCGCCGTGTCCCGGCACGATCATTGACGCGACTTCCAACACCCTCTTGCGACCGGTGTGGAGCAAGTCTGGATCCGTAGCGAAGGGGTCTTCTTCCGGACCCTCATTGGACCACCACAGGTGGGTCAGCGCCGTCACCCCATGGTCGGTCTCGACGATGGTGGTTATGTCCTGGGGTGTGTGCCCTGGTGTCTCCCAGAGGGTGACACCGTCTGCGACCTTGAACCCTTCGGCAGAGCGACTCGTCCATAAGTCGTTCTCGTAGATCGCCCAATGATCGTGGACACGTGCATTTGGAAACAGGGCGATGTTGATCGTGTGGTCGGGATGATGGTGAGAGAGGATCACGTCGGTGACCTGTTCCGGGTCATGCCCCAGTTGGGCGATGGGTTCCAGAATCACCGACCTGGACACAACCATTCCCGGGTCGACAACGATCAAACCGTCCTCGGCTTCGATCATCGAAACCGTAGATGCGGTGTTCGCCCCCACATAGCCGGCCGTCAAGACGTGAACTCTTGGCATACCGACACGTTACGGTGTCAGCGGGATCACCGACACCTCGACTAGCTGACGCCCCTCCATCTCATCGTATGTCCTGACATCGACGACATCGACGATCTTCACGCCACTGACAAGTGGAACGAGAACGAAGCGGGAATCCGACGACCAGCTGACCTTGCCGATGGAGGCATCGAGCGGTACCTCGACAGTCTCGCCACCTCCCTGGATCGGAGCAACCTTCAACCCGCTGGTGCCAATAACTGCGAGCTTCTCCAGATCAGGTGATATCGCCGCAGAAACCGCTCCACCGATGGATGCAAGATTCAAATCCATGGTGTTCAGTCCCCCACCGGCGCTCAGTAGCCGGAGCTCTCCATCGTGAACGGCAATCCAACCGGCCGGGTGTGAGCCCAGGATGCGACCTCGAGCAGTGGTCTTCAGGTCCCCCTCCGGTGTCAGAAGTGAGATGTTGTCATCCTCTCCCTGGATGGCATAGCCCCAATCACCCCAGGCCGCCACTTCCCCACCGGCGAGTCCGGTTGAAACCTCTTCTGGCGTGTGCCCGGACTGGGTGGTCCACAATGTCCACTGCCCATCGACAAACCGGGTATAGGCGAGAAGAGCACTCCTGGTGTCATGCCATTGGAAGCTGGTCACGTTGTCTACGAGTGGGGTCAATCCCGAGGGCTTTCCCATGTAGAGCACCATTTCGTCAATGTCCGGCACCCGCGTCGTAGTAGCCATCCATGTGCCCATGGAGTCGAATTCCGACTCACCAAAAGCCCCCACCGGCAATGCCTGGGTCACCGACGATTTGTCGATGGGCCAAAGCACATGCTCGAGACTCTCTGCATCGGTCCGATTGATCGCGACTAGAGCATCGTGAAAGCCGGGAACTGCCTCGGAGATACCGATCGCCTCGCCCAAGCCTCTCACCGGTGCGAGGTCTGGCAGGGCATCTTCTACCGGATCAATCGGCGAATCGGCGGATGTAGGTGTGAAGAAAACAACAGCGAATCCAATGCCGATCAAGAGCCCTACCAGCATCCAAACCCAGGGCTTGACATCGGGACGTGCCGGGACGCTCTGCTCGAGACCATCTTCGACGATTCTTACCTCTCCGGGCATGTCGTAACGGTACGCCATATCGTCACTTTGTTGTCTCTCAACGGGCTCAACATCCTGAATCCGTCTAAAGTCCACACAACGTCAGGGCTGAGCCCCTGGCGTTTAACAACGGAGGAAGGAATTTGATGAAAAACAAAAGGAGCATGCGACTCGTCGCCGCTCTTGGCGCCCTCGCGCTCGTAGCTGCCGCTTGTGGTAGCGACAGCGATGGCTCATCCGGTACGACTTTCGCCCCTGGCGCACTCGGTGCTGTCACGGTCGAAGCCGGTGAGCCGATCGAGATTCGATCACTACAGGTGCTCACAACCGCTGACGCAACTCTGGGAATCCCGGAGGACCGGGCCACGAGACTTGCTGTAGCCGACTACGGAGAATTGAAAGGGCATGCCATAAATGTTGGCACGAGCCTCGACGACCTCTGCTCGGCTGATGGCGGTCAGGCTGCGGCCCAGACGATCGTTGCCGACGATCAGGTCATTGGTGTAATCGGAACCTCGTGTTCCGGAGCTGCAACAGCAGCTATGCCGTTGATCAGTGACAAAGGCATGGTGATGATCTCCGGATCAAACACCTCGCCTGCGCTGACTTCCGACCTGCTCGGAACACCTGGATCCGACAACCATGCTGGCTACTACCGGACTGCTCACAACGACTTCATTCAGGGTGCTGCGGCAGCCAACTTCATGTTCAGTGAGCTCGGGCTCACCGAAGTGGCGTTGATCCACGATGGCGACCCCTACACCCAGGGGCTGACTGCCGCTTTCCAGTCTGCGTTTGAGGAGCTGGGAGGAACCATCACGGTTCACACCTCGATTCCCAAGGGCACCACGGATGCGGTACCAGTGCTTACTGAAGTCGCTGCGACCAACCCCCAGG
>JBAVIK010000290.1:0-4928 GCA_049686815.1 Acidimicrobiia bacterium
CCATCGGTCGCTGCTCGCCGAGACGGCTCGGGTCACCAAAGCCGGGGGAGTGTTGGCACTGGTGATGAACCACCCGATATGGACGGCACCAGACTCGACTCCGATCACGGATTCGGACGGGGAGATCCTGTGGCGGCCTGGAGAGTATTTCTCTGCAGGCTCGTCGGAGTACCCAGCTGATCAGTCATATGTGACGTTTCATCACCGGACGATGGCAGCTCTGCTGAATGCGGCATCTGTGGCCGGCTGGTCATTGGAACACATGATCGAACGACCTCATCACGGGTTGGACGAGCAAGCCGGGATCCCTCGTCTCCTGGCATGTCGGTGGCGTCTTCTACCCTGAGCGGCAGATGTTCGAAAGACCCGCACCATCGGAGATTCCGGCTCAGCCCGGTGCTTACATGTTCCGAGACAAACATGGGAAAGTCATATATGTAGGCAAGGCAAAGAGCTTGCGCAGCAGGGTCTCTTCCTACTTCGGGGTGGGGCTTCATCCCAGGACCCAGGCGATGGTGGACAACGCTCGATCGGTCGAGTGGATTATCACCGAATCCGAGGTCGCGGCGCTGATGCTCGAGTACTCCCTGATCAAGAAGCATCGTCCCAGATTCAACGTCAAGCTCGTCGACGACAAGTCCTATCCGTATCTTGCGATCACGAGATCACATGAGTGGCCACGGGCGATGGTCATGCGGGGAAAGAAACGCAAAGGCAACGAGTACTTCGGGCCCTACGCCCACACCTACGCCATCCGGAAGACCCTGGACCAGCTTCTCCGGACGTTCCCGGTGCGAACCTGCTCCAACGCAATGTTGGAGCGTCAGAAGGCCCAGGGCCGACCCTGTCTCCTCTTTCACATCGAGAAGTGCTCGGGCCCATGCATCGGCCAGGTGACTACTTCTGAGTACGAGAGAATGGTCAATGGACTCGCTTCGTTCCTCAGTGGGGACACCGAGGCCGTGAATACCGACCTGGAGAATCGGATGTGGGAGGCGTCGGAACTCCAGGAGTTCGAGGCCGCAGCCCGCTACAGAGATCGCCGTGAAGATGTCCGGCGGGCCATGCTCCGTCAAGAAGTCGTCACCGAGAAGCCAGATGACTTCGACCTGATCGCATTCCATGGTGATGAGCTGGAATCGGCGTTCCAAATGCTGAACGTACGGAGAGGGAGGGTGGTCGGTCGGCGAGGAACGGTCGTCGATCGGGTTGAAGAGCTGACCGATTCCGAACTGATGAGCCGGATCGTGAGGGAGTTGTACGGCGACGAGCGACCCCCACGGGAAGTGCTGGTGTCCATCGAGCCGGATGAGATCGGGCTGTTGACCGAATGGCTGGGCGATCTCAGAGGGACTCATGTCGATCTCAGGGTTCCCCAAAGAGGCACCAAGAGACGTCTCATGGAGACAACCTCGACCAATGCGGCGGAGGCTTTTGCCAGACACCGGCTGAGCCGACAAAAAGACCACAACGCCCGGGCCAAGGCATTGAGGTCACTTCAGGAAGAGCTCGGCCTGGCCGATCCACCACTGCGAATCGAGGCTTACGACATTTCGACTCTGCAAGGGACGAACACCGTTGCCTCGATGGTGGTGCTCGAAGACGGGCTTCCGAAACGGAGTGACTACCGTCGATTCAAGATCAGAAGCGTCGAAGGGCAGGACGACTTCGCATCAATGGAAGAGACGATCCGACGACGGTTCCTCGCCTATCTCAAGGAGAAGGACAAGCCCGTCGCGGAGCAGGGCAAATTCTCCTACCCGCGCGGGCTGGTCCTGATCGACGGAGGGGCAGGTCAGCTCGGACGCGCGGTCAAGGTGCTCGATGAGCTCGATCTCGACATACCTGCGATTGGCCTGGCAAAGAAGATGGAAGAGGTCTATCTCCCAGGCCGACCCGAGCCGATTCGGATTCCCCGCGATGCCGAGGCTCTCTATCTCCTTCAGCAGATACGTGACGAGGCCCACCGATTCGCCATCACTTATCACAGGAATCTCCGTTCCAAATCGATGGTGGACTCGATCCTCGATGATGTTCCCGGTGTCGGCGAGAAGCGCAAGAAGGATCTTCTCCGCCATTTCGGGTCACTGAAGAAAATTCGTGCCGCGTCACTCGACGAACTGACCGCGGTGGTACCTGGAAGCGTGGCGAACGACCTGTACTCTGCGCTCCACACTTGAGCAAGGGCACTGATGGATCTGGTCGCAACAGACGCGCCTCAGGTTCTCGTCGTGACGGGAATGTCGGGAGCGGGACGCTCCTCCGCGGCGAAGATCCTCGAGGACCTGCAATACACAGTCATTGACAATCTCCCGCCAACACTTCTCGAGTTGGCAGTGCAAGCGCATGACATTCCCGAAGCACACGAGCACCTGGCGGTCGTCATCGACTCGAGAGGCGGGTTGCCGATTCGCGAGCTTCAAGAGGCCATGGTCGCGCTGGATCGCGAAGGCGTGCTCACCAAGATCGTCTTCCTTGATGCCGACGACGATGTGATCGTTCGACGCTATGAGGAGAATCGCCGGCCCCACCCCTTGGGAGCTGACACCATTTCGGAGGCGATCAGCGATGAGCGGGCGATGTTGTCTGACCTCAGAGAAATGGCTGACGTTCTCATCGACACATCGAACCTCAACGTGCACCAACTCAGGGAGCGGCTGGAAACTCAATTCAGTGAAGACGAGGAGACCCGCCCGATGCGGGTGTCGATACGGTCATTTGGTTTCAAGCATGGGACGCCGCGAGACCTCGATCTCCTGTTCGACGTACGTTTCTTGCCCAATCCCCATTGGGTTCCCGACCTTCAACCGCTGAGAGGAACCGACCGGCCGGTGAGCGATTACGTCCTCGGCTCCGATGGCGCTGGCGAGTTCGTGAACAGCGTGGACGAGATGCTGGCGTTTCTCATTCCGCGGTTTCAGTCCGAGGGCAAGTCCTACCTTTCGATCGGAATTGGGTGCACAGGAGGTCACCATCGCTCGGTGGCGATCGCCGAGGAGCTCCAGCGACGGGTTTCTCAGCACGACGTGAAAGCGAACGTGCGGCATCGAGATATCGAGCGTTGAACCCCGAGACCGAAACTGCGCTGGAGCCTTTGCTGCTCGACCCGGATGGCCCTCCCGTTGTCGCGGTGGGGGGAGGGCATGGCCAGGCCGCGGCGCTCGAAGCCATCCAGACCTACGCCGGCGACATATGTGCCCTGGTGGCGGTTGCCGACAACGGTGGATCCTCCGGACGTCTGACCCCGCTTGGAATACCTCCGCCCGGTGATGTGCGTATGTGCCTCCTGGCGCTGACACCCGAACCCTCACTCTGGTCGGAGCTTTTTGCCCATCGCTTTCAGGGGGGCGATGTCGACGAGCATTCGTTGGGCAACCTGATCCTCGCCGCTCTGGCGGAGCTGTTCGGCGACTTCTCATCGGCGGTAGCCACTGCCGAAGGGATGCTTGGAACACTCGGGCGGGTTATTCCTGTGGCGGACCAGCCGGTCACTCTCCACGCGGTGGTTGGCGGCCGGGAAGTCGTTGGGCAGCTGGCGATTGCCCGGTCCCGCGGGAAGATCTCCGAACTTTCGATTGACCCTGTCGACGTTGTCGCGAGTCGTGTTGCGCTCACTGCGATAGCCGAGGCCGAACAGATCGTTCTGGGGCCGGGAAGTCTCTACACGTCTGTTCTATCTGCACTCCAGGTTCAGATGTTGGCGCCGGCGATCATGTCGGCCCCGGCGCAGAGAGTTTTTGTGCTGAACCTCGTCACCCAAGATGGAGAGACGTTGGGTATGAGCGGTATCGACCATCTCGAGGCCTTGAGGGACCACGCCGGTTTGGAGGGCCCAGGCATCGTGGTTGCCCATGTCGGTCCGATGGACGTGCCGGCGGGCCACGAGGCTGTCACAGTCGATGTCGATGATGCAGCCCGGATCGGTTGGAGGGTCGTCTACGCAGATCTGGTCGACTCGACCAGCGACTGGCCGGTTCACGATCCTCTGAAGCTCGGTCAGGTTCTCGAAGGCTTGACCGGCTTGGAGGCTTGACCTTGACCAGGTACCTCACCCTCGACGAAGTGGATGTTGCCGGGCTCGAGGTTCTGGTGCGCTCGGATCTGAATGTGCCCATCGAAGACGGAGTCGTCGGGGATGACTTTCGTCTCCAGGCCGCATTGCCGACTCTTGAGCTCCTCGTAGATCGAGAGGCCAAAGTGACAGTGATATCCCATCTGGGAAGGCCAAAAGGCTTCGACCCGGCGCTCTCCCTGCAGCTGGTGGCGCAAAGACTGGATGAGCTGTCCACCGCAGACGTGGCTTTCGAATCACCGGGTGAGATCACGGTTCTCGAGAACACTCGTTTCGATCCGGGGGAGACGACCAACAGCCCTGACACAGCGCATTCGATGGCTCAGGGCTATGACTTGTTTGTCCAGGATGCGTTTGGGTCTGTGCATAGGGCTCACGCTTCGACTACCGGTATACCCGAATTGGTTCGCTCCGTCGCCGGCCCGTTACTAGTGGAGGAACTCACAGCCCTCACCAGGTTCCTCGGTGATCCGGACCGCCCATATACGGTCGTTTTGGGAGGTGCGAAGGTCTCAGACAAGCTGGCTGTCATCAAGAATCTCCTGCCACGTGTGGACGAAATGCTGGTTGGAGGGGGGATGTGTTTCACATTCCTCAAGGCGCTGGGTGGCGAGGTCGGTGACTCGCTCCTCGAGGGCTCGATGCTGCAAACTGTCTCGGAGCTCCTGGCAAGTCCCGATGGGCCGAAAATATCGTTGCCCCTCGACATAGTGGCTGCCAGGGCATTTGCCGCCGATTCCCCCATCCAAACGGTCCCCGCTGGAGAGATCCCGTCAGGTTGGATGGGTCTCGATATCGGTCCCGCGACCGCCGCTGAATTCGGCTCGCTCATCTCGACGTCTGCGACGACCTTTTG
>JBAVIK010000291.1:0-2058 GCA_049686815.1 Acidimicrobiia bacterium
ACCGGCATCTCTGAGCTCCCCCAAACGAGTCGCGATGTTGGAGAGAATCCGAGGAAGAAGATCAAGACCAGTGGCAGGGCAAGGGCGGCGTAGATGAACACGACTTCGATCTTGCGCACCAGAAACCAGACGAAGGCAGCTACGACAATCGCGACCAAAACCGCCATGACATCTCGTTGAGGGAGGACCTGTCTACTGACGACGAATCCGGTGGCAGCGGCGAGGACCCCGGTGATGGAGGCGAAGGCAATGTCACTCCCACGAGCACTCGACTCGGTGGCAAGCAAGATCAGCAGCGAAATCAACGGCACCACCAGCACCACCAACAGGCCAAACAGGACTATCTGTAAGGGGCTTGTTCGATTGGCGACGAAGACCTCAGGATTGCGGCCATATAGATCCAGGAGGGGTGCGGCGACCGCAACAACACTGAGACCGCAGATCACGAGGAACCGACGCCAGAGTTGTTTTCTGAGCAGATTTCCCACGGGTGATTCGAAGGTTATTACCTAGCCGGTGGAACCTGACATGAATGAAACCGATTGCACGGGTCTCCGAAGACGCAGAGTCATGGCCGATGTATCTTCTGCTGATGCACATGGCAGCGACCCGAGAGATCGAGAGGCCATGTCATGAGGTCTTTGCCTTCTTCTCGGATGCGTCAAACAACCCGGAATGGCAAAAAGGCATGGTCTCCTGTATTTGGATCAGCGATGGGCCAATTGGAGTTGGGTCGACATACGAGCAAACGGCTCGATTCATGGGCCGGGCTATCACATCGACGTTTCGGGTGACTGATTACGAACCAGATCATCTGATAGCAATCACCACCATCGAATCGACATTCCCAATCAGCGTTGTGCGTCGGGTCGAAACAATCGGAGAAGGAAGATGCCGGGTGTCTGCTGAAATCTCCGGTGGACCTACGGGCGCCGCACGAGTCCTCGAGCCACTGATGAAACGCCAGGCTCAGAAGTCGGTTGATGGCGACTACGACCGCCTCGTGCTGTTGCTCGAGTCGGCCAACACCGATTCAACCCCGAACTCTCCCTCGGAGTAGACCACCTCGGCGGCTCTGGCGGCTTCTCGGAGGTCACTATCCGCCTGCCTGATTCGCTCGAGTTCGCGCGTCGATCCGGTGATGGTCACGCTCTCCACTTCAGCACGCATCGAGACTTTGGCATCCGACTTGCTCCGACGGATCGCCGACAGGACTGTCGAAGTCATGTCCAGGATCGACGGATCTCCTGGCACCGCCGGAAACTCGGTGGCAACAGGCCAACTGGCACGGTGGACCGACCCGTCGCGCCACCAGCTCCAGACCTCCTCGGTGACATGCGGGAGGAAAGGAGCAAACAGCCGCAAGTAGACAGAGAGGGCTAGCTGAAGGGCGGCGTGAGCTGATGCGGCATCGCCCAACCCTTCGCCATAAGCCCGGGTCTTGACCAGCTCCACGTAGTCGTCTGTCCACGCCCAAAACGACTTCTCGGCGACTTCCAGAGCCCGTGCATAATCGAATCGGTCGAAGGCATCAGTTGCCTGCCCGACCACTTCGGCGAGACCGGCCAGCATCGAGTTGTCGAGAGGCTCGCTGATCGCTCCTGGGTCCACATCGGTATCGGAGAAGCCAAGGGCAAATCGGGATGCATTGAGAATCTTGATCGCCAAACGCCGGCCAATCTTCATCACCCCGTAGTCGACTGCCGTATCGACACCAGGTCTCCCGTTGCACGCCCAGTAGCGAACCGCCTCGGACCCGTACTCTTCGATGAGCGGCATGGGAGTGACAACGTTGCCCTTCGACTTCGACATCTTCTTGCGATCCGGGTCCAGGATCCAGCCATTGATCGTGGCGGTGTGCCAGGGAAGGACGCCGTGCTCGTAGTGGGCACGGACGATCGATGAGAAAAGCCAGGTTCGGATGATTTCGGGCCCCTGGGGTCTGATATCCATGGGAAATACCTTGGAGAAGAATTCGGAATCGTCCACCCAGTGCCCGGCGATCTGCGGTGTCAGAGACGAGGTTGCCCAGGTGTCCATGATGTCGGGGTCACCAAC
>JBAVIK010000292.1:0-5729 GCA_049686815.1 Acidimicrobiia bacterium
ATCAAGCCCACCAAAGGTGCACCCAGGAGCAGGGCGAAGTCGAATATCGAAGTGAAGATCGACATCGCCGAACCTCTCTCATTGACCCGAGCGCGGTTGACGACCTCACTCGACAAAAGCGGAAATGAAACTCCGTGGGCGGTCCCTGTGACGAAGGCTGCAATAACCATGAGAAAGACCGACTGGGTGAATGCCAGGACGATCAGACCCGACGCAAGCATCGAGATCGACCCAACGAGAAGCGCTCTATGGGGAAGCAGGTCGTAGCGCGATCCTCCAACGATCCGAGTCAATGCCGCGGAGGCGCCGTATATGCCAAAGAACAGTCCGGTGGTGCCGACCTGGCGGTCGTCGACGAAGGTTCGCGTGAATGTGAATAGCGACTCCACTCCAAGCGCAAACAGGAAGGAAGCAAACCAGAGCGGCAGCATGTTCTTTTGGACCAGGGCTTGCCAGAAACCTCTCCGCGGTTGACGGCCCATCACCGGGAGCACCGGAAGCGTCCATACGATCAGCCAGGACATCAATCCTGACAAACCGGCCGCGATGAACAGGGCGTCGAATCCGTTGGTATCGATGAGGAAGTCACCGATGACGCCGGCAAACGAGATCGGGATAAGACCGCTCAGACCGAAGATCGCCAGACCTTGAGTCCGCTTTTCGATCGGAATCGAGTCTGCGCCGTAGGTGAGCATGGTGGCGAAGATCGCGATCTGGAAGGTCCGTTGTGCGATGAACAGACCCCAGATCAGCGGACCCCAGACCGATGTTGTGACAAACAGCAGCACCGTCGTGAAATTGAGGACACCAATCACCAGCAGCACAGTTCTCCGATGGGTCAGGTCGAGGATTCGGCCGAGCCACGGTCGAAACACAATGGAGACCACTGCGGAAGCCGAGTAGAGCAAGCCGATCATCGCTTCGGTGGCACCCAGACCGGACAGGTATCCCGGGAAATGGATGAGCAGTGAGAACGCCAACTCTTGGAGCATCGCGGCCGCGAATACCCTCGGGTAATTGGGTCCAAATCGACGAAGCATGGGCGGAACAAGGTACACCCAACCTGCGGTGATCTGGTCGTACATTTTGTGCACCGGTACCCTTGCGGTGATCGTGTAGGCGGGGCGCTAGGGGTGCCCTGAACCCGAAACCCTCTTCACGCGGGGCCCAACTCCCCGCCCGAGGGACACGACACGCCGGGGCGTCAAGCCCTGATGCCGGACACGCGACGTTGACGGTCGGGTCCTGCGCGGCGGGACACTGTGAATTGGGTCAGGTCCGGAAGGAAGCAGCCCTAAGCAGACCGTTCCGGGTGCGGCAGGGTCACCTGGCCCGAGTCGGCGGCCGGCGTCAACGGTGTCCACCGTGTCTCGACGGCGGGGTCACGATCATTTAAGCGCCAACCACGGTGTCAATTCCGCCCGCTCCAATCAAAGATGAGCGGATTCCGACCAAATATGGTCGCCTGTTCGGTGAACCGAACAGGCCTCGCCTACGAGGCGCTACTACCTGAGGTTTGCAACAGCGCGGGGTCAGGCTGCCGCCTCCTCCGGGGTGTCGAGGGTTTGCGCAACCGGTGGCTTTCTGAGACAGACGCCGTAGACAAAGCCAAACAGACCCGTCCGCCACGTCTCTTCGAGGATCAGCGAGCGGTCGGCAAAGAGCTCCTCGGGTGGTGCCAGCTTGTCGAGAGTCTTGTGGAGATACCAGTACTCCCCCGGGGCGGCAGCAAAAAGCAGCCCGACCAACGGGAGGACGATTGCCGTGCCGACGCGGTGAAGGGTGCGGAGGATTGGGTTGGAGGGTCGGGAAAGGTCGATCACCACGACTGTTGCCCCTGGTTTTAGGACACGCTCGATTTCGGCGAGCGTGTCGTCGACCGAGCTCAGGTTGCGAAACACGTATGCACTGAAGACACCGTCGAATGAAGCTTCACGGAAGGGCAGATCCTCTCCCACGGCCACTGCGGTGGCGGCAATCGGGCTGAGTTGCAGCATCTCGATGACCGGGTCGATCCCCACAGGGGTGCGATCTTCAAAGTTGGTGTCCCCTGTGCCACAACCCAGATCGAGGACATTGCCTGAGGCGAGCATCGAGATCCCACGCGCTCGCCACCTCCGCTCTTGCCCCAATGACAGAATCCTGTTGATCCGGTCATATCGATTCGCGATCTTGGCGAAGATCGGGTCGGAGACCTCGCTCACGACTCGATGACGTCGAACCCGGTGTACGAGCGGAGCGCCTCGGGGATGACCACCGAACCGTCCACCTGTTGATGGTTCTCGAGTATGGCCAGGATGGTGCGGCCTACAGCACAGGCAGTTCCGTTCAGAGTGTGGAGGATGCGATTGCCGCTCTGGCTTCTGGCTCTTATCTTGAGACGGCGGGCCTGGAAGTCGGTGGTGTTCGAGCACGACGTCACTTCGCGGTAGGCCTGCTCGCCGGGAAACCAAGCCTCTATGTCGTACTTCTTTGCCGCTGAAGCGCCGAGATCTCCTGCCGCAACATTCACGACCCGGTATGGCAGCTCCAACTGTTGGACGAGAGATTCCTCGACTGCGAGCAGCCGTTCGTGTTCGCTGGCCGACTCTTCGGGGTTGGTGAAAACGAACATCTCCACCTTGTCGAACTGGTGCACTCTGAATATTCCGGCGGTGTCTTTTCCGTAGGTGCCCGCCTCCCGACGAAAACACGTCGAGAAACCGGCGTATCTCATGGGGAGGTCTTCGTCATCGAGAATTTCCTCACCGTGGTAGGCGGCCAATGGGACCTCTGCTGTTCCCACCAGGAAAAGCTCATCCTTTGGAATCTCGTAGACCTGTTCGCGTGCCTCAGGAAAGAACCCCGTTCCTTCGAGGGCATGCTCGCGCACCAACACTGGAGGGATCATCGGAATGAAGCCCTGCTCCACGAGATTGTCCATCGTCCAGCGAACCAGCGACAACTCGAGCAAGGCGCCTTTCCCCTTTAGATAGCCGAACCGACTCCCGGAAACCTTCGCCCCCCGAATGGTGTCGATTATGTCCAGCGACTCGCCGAGGTGAGCATGTGAGACGCCCTCTGTGGCTGTCTCGCCAACCCGCTTCATCTCGACGTTGTCCTTGTCGGTGTAGCCGTCGGCCGCCGAGACATCTACCAGGTTGGGCAACTCGAGCCACTCGAGTCGAAAACGCTCGGCTAGCTCGTCGGCCCGGGCTGCTGCGGATTTCTGGGCGGTCGCAACGTCCGCAACACGGTCGATCGCCGCCTGTTTGGCTTCGCCTTCGAGCGTTGCGATTTCCTTGCCGGCGTCTTTCTGCTGTGACCTGAGCTCCTCGGCCTCTTGAAGGGCACTCCTGTGTTGCTTGTCCAGTTCCGCGATGGCATCCAGATCGACCAAAGACCCGCGTCGACGCAGGGAATCGGCTATTGCGGCAGGATCTTCACGAAGGAGCTTTGGGTCGAGCATCTGATCCGGGATGGTAACGACACGTCGCTCGATCAGTCATCCCGCAACAAATCACCGAGGCCCTCACGGCGTGTTGACGACGAACTCGACCTTGATCTCGTTGTCTTCGAAATTGCTGTCGTTTTCACTGATTGCGAGCGCCGCCGTCACTTCGTAGATGCCCCCACTCTCCACCGCCAATGGCTCGAAGACAACAGTGGTTTGTTGATCGGGAGCCAGGGGCGCGATCTCGCTCTGGAGTCGTACGGTCTCGGGGCCACCAACGAGCGTTAGGACAATGTCATCGGTTGCGCTGGCTACGTTGCCGACGTTGGTGACCACCACGGAAAACACGACAGTCTCTGTCGCCGGCAGGACGGCTTGATCGCTCGGATTGACCTCCCAGGTGGGCTCGGCGACGATTTGGCTCAAGCCGAGACCCGGTCGCAACGCCAGGCCACTGTTCGAGGAGCGGGCCGAGTCGACATAAGAGACCGAGAGAGTGACAAGACCGGCGTCAGCCGGCTGCATGATCACCTCGGGCATTGGAGCAAGCGGCTGTGAGATGTCGTCACTTGACATCTCGACGACCATGTCGGCGTAAAGCTCATCCCCAATACGAAGCTGGGCGAGCGATTCGGCCATCGAGTCGACAACCACTGTATTGAGCGGCTCGTCTGCCGCCAGGAGGACAGATGTTTCAAAACCTTCTATTCCGTCGCTCCATGCGGTCAGCGCAAGACGATAGAGGGAGCGAATCGCGGTGAAACTCTCATTCGGCGGTTCCTCGGCAACGAACTCGAACCCGACAAAGAGGTCTTCCTGGATACCGTTGATGACCGTCACGAACTCACTGCGTTCGATCCGCTGCAAGCGAGAAACCACCTCTCGGAAGGCGTCGCCCGCCTTTGCCAACTCGACGGCTTGGGTTTGAAGTTCGTCGAGATACTCGAACTCGACACGGGTGTCGTCGCCCGCAGCCGACACGACGACGGCGAGAACCACAGCGGCTGCGATGAGGAGCGGCCAAATGAGACGCCCTATCACCCGACTGCGAGATCGGGCTGGTGGGTCAAATACCACCGTCAGAAATTACACCGATTCCTGGTGCCACCAACAACCGATCGACTCTCATCCCAAGAACTCAGACCCACCGGAAGCCCGGTAATGGCGGACTTGGTGTTGGCTTGCCGTAGGGGCAACATTCGTCCGATGATGAAGAATCGAAGACCCCAGATCTGGGCACTTCTCGCGATCCTCTCCCTTTTCCTATTGCTGTCGGCATGTGGTTCAGGAGCCTCCGACGATGGCGCAAGCACTACCCAAGACTCGATGGGCATGGATCATGAGCATGACGAAGAGGAAGCGAGGGAATGGGACGGGGAGGGTGTGCCTTCGATTGCTCTCACGGTGTCTGGGGACAACGCATCTGGCTGGACCGGAACGGTGGAGCTGGAAAACTTCGTGCTTGACCCCATGGACATGATGGATCACGTCCCAGGGCACGGTCATGCTCACGTGATGTTGGACGGCCAACTGTGGAACATGGTCCATACTCCGACCTTCGTAATTCCGCAGCTAGACCCTGGTTCCCATGTGATCATGGTTTCCCTCTCCTCTAACGACCACATGGACTACGTGCTGGCCGGCGTTCCGATTCGAGCCATGGCCACCGTTGAGGTTGCTGGTGAGGTGGAAACTGCCGATGTGATCATCGATGCTGCATATGTCGACGGGGAGGTGGCCGTTGACCCCTCGTCGCCAGCGGCGATCCAGGGCGACATCGTCGAGCTGAGGGTCACATCCGACTCCGACGAAGAGGTCCACGTCCATGGATACGACATCATGACGGTGGTGGGGCCTCAGCAGCCAGCTACGGTTCGCTTCCAAGCAGACGTCCCTGGGATTTTCGAGGTAGAGCTGGAGCAGTCGGGAACTTTGCTCTTCAACCTGACAGGCGGCCAGCCATGAACGAGATCTGGCGACTCTCACTGGTCATTGTTGGAGCGAAGCGATGCCGCCACCAACAAGAAGGCATCGCGAGCTGTAGATGCGCCGTGTACAAGAACGACTGCGGCGTCTCGGTGGGCGAAACGACACAGTTTCTGTGACTCGTGCTTGGGCGGGGACGGCATCGGAGTTGGCGGATCGCTCTTGTGCTCAGACTTGGGCGGACAGAAACGGTCATGTTCAATCAACTAGAAGTTCGACTCCCCGACAGTCGCTGGAACGCGGAAGCAATAGGAGACCCACCAATGGCGAAACAACGCAAGACAGGCACAAGTCGAAAGCCGCCTGTGCC
>JBAVIK010000293.1:0-11435 GCA_049686815.1 Acidimicrobiia bacterium
GGCACGTAGCGGCATCTGATGCTGTCGACATTTTCTGCTGCATGGCGAAATCTGGTCAAACGTCTCGCCGCAGACTGGTTGATTCTCTCCGCCGTTGGTATCACGATTCTCCTCGCCGGAGTCCTCCTTGCATCCGGACCGATCTACGCCGACGCGGTGACCATCAGCGCTCTCCAACGGTCGCTTGCAGACGCCCCTGTTGTTGACGCCTACATCGAGATACGACAGGACACACCGCCTCATCTGTACGAGCTGTCCGATCAACTGTTGACCGAATCAATCGAAGACATCTTTGGGGAGATCCCGACTGAGATCCTCCATCAGATCGACTCTGAATCATTCCAATTGGTCGAGAACGCCGACGGAACCGTCGACCTTGCCAGTTTTCGCTATCTGGAGAACATCGAATCCCACGCCACTCTGGTTGAGGGGACTTGGCCTGCGAACGGCTCAGCGCCTCACGAGACGGCGGTCCTGGAATCGACCGCCGACCAGCTTGAGCTCTCCGTCGGCGACAGACTCACCCTGACCAATCGGCTCGACGAGTCACTCGTCGCCGATGTCGTGGTTGCGGGTATCTATCAGGTGACCGACCCCAGGGACCCGTTCTGGTTCGAAGATGAACTCGGACTCTTCGGTATCACGCAGCCCGCTGCGTTTCGGACGTTTGGCCCGTTCATCGTCGACCGGGAAACGATGACACAGGAACTGTCTCGGAATCGCTTCGTCTCCGGGTGGCACATCTTCCCCGACCACGACCAGTTGACGGTGCCGGCAGTCCGTTCCATCCGCAACGGCGTCGCCGCCCTCGGATTCAACCTCAATCTGCAGTACACGGGACGGGTCGGAGACAATCCTGAAGCCAGGGCCGAGTTGTTCGTCAAGTCCGGTCTCGCCGACCTTCTGGGTGAGACCGAGCGATCGCTGAGCGTTACTCGATCGAGTGTTCTGGCACTGCTGGCCCAACTTGCTGTCCTCGCCGGCTACGCCCTGGTCTTGGCTGCTGGTCTTCTGGTCGAGGTGAGGCGAACAGAGACCATTCTTCTGCGATCGCGAGGAGCAAGCCCCAACCAGATTCTCGTGATCTCGGTCCTCGAAGGAGTCCTCTTGACGCTCCCGGCGGCACTGCTCGCTCCGTGGCTGGCGGCCAAACTATTGGGTGCGTTGAACGACGTCGGCCCGTTGCAATCGATCGGCTTGAACATCGACGTCGCCCCAAATGCCGAGGCGTACATCCTCGCCGCTATTGCTGCGGTCGGATCGATTGTCGCTTTGTCCTGGCCGGCCTACCGTTCAGCCAAATCGTTTCCTGAGTCGAGCAGGAAGAACCGTCGACAGGAGGGCAGATCTGGCGCCCAACGGGCCGGTGTCGATGTTGCTCTGCTCGCGCTGGCTGTCCTCGCGTTCTGGCAGCTGCAAAGTCTCGGACCGCAAATCGGAGCCACCGTGAAGGGGCGATTCGGTGTTGATCCTCTGTTGGTAATCGCCCCTGCTCTTGGACTGCTCGCAGGGGCGGTACTTGCCTTGCGGATGATTCCTCTTTTGGCACGAATGGCGGAGAGGCTGGCATCGGCCGGGAAATCAACGGTGTCAGCGCTTTCTGCTTGGCAGGTGGCACGACGGCCGGTGCGCTACGCCCGATCGGCCCTTCTGCTGATCATGGCAATCAGCATCGGGTTCTTCGCAGCTTCGTTCTCAACTACCTGGCTGCAATCGCAGGAAGACCAGGCGGCATTCCAGGTAGGCGCAGATATCACCTTGACCGCTGATCAACGAACCGGGCGATCAATTCCTGACATGTATCTCCCAACGGGCCACGAGACGATCGCCGGCGTGGCCAGGTCGATGCCAGTAGTTCGAAGGAGTGGTCAGCTTCCACTAGCGGACGGGTTGGGCAGGTTTGTCTTTGTGGACTCGTCGATCGCGGCCGAGGTGATCAACGTCCGGGAAGACTTGGCTCCCGATTTTCACTCCCAAATGGCCCTAATGACTTCAGGACGCCCGGAGCTCGCCGGTGTGGATCTGCCGGGTGAGCCGACAAGACTCCGCATGGATTTCCTCGTGAATCAAATCGTGCCCGACGAGGAGCCAAATGAGAATCAACCAGCCGGGGATAGTGATCCCCCGCCGGTGGACGAGCCACAACCCCCAGTCGAGCGTCTCGAGGCCCGACTGACCGCGGTCGTCCAAGATGGCAGCGGGCTGCTGCACCGAGTCAGGTTCGGTTCGATTCCAGTAGATGCTGGTCCGGTTGCCATGGAAGCCGTCCTCTCGTTTCCCCTGAACGATGAGACCCTTGGTTCGCCTCGCTATCCATTGTCCGTCGTCGACATCGAGTTGCTCACACCATCGCCGATCGAGACGCCAATAGAAGCGGACGTGCACTTCGGTGGCATATACATCCCAGATCCCAAGGGCGGCTGGCAGCGGGTAGATACTCCCGGTGACGATCGAACGTGGACCGTGGGACGATCCTCGGCTTCGATACCATTCCAACCCTCGATCACGCGCAATCAGGACCAGACACCAGAGACCATCTCGATTTTCATCAATACCGGTGCTTCTTTTGGCAGTGTTGTGCCGGTCTATTTCAGTATTCGACCCGATGGGACTGAACTTCCTGAGACGCTGCCAATTCTGGTCACCGAGGATTTTCTGCAGTCCAATGCTCTCAGCATCGGAGACACAACCCGACTCGTCGGACTTCCTCCACCAAACGATCGGGTAGAAGTAATCGGCACCATCGGTGGGTTCCCAACAGTCGACCCTGACTCGGGTGAGGTGATCGTCATCGACCTGCCCACAGTGCAGATGATGGGCTACGCAATCGGCGCGCCTATCGAGACGGCCGACGAATACTGGCTGAAGACCAACGGTGGCCTCGACGCCAGTATCGAGGCCACACTTTCGGGTCCCGACTTCGACTCGGTGAGGGTCGTCGGTAAGGAGAGCCGTACCAAGGCACTCACGTCCGATCCGGTTGCCCTAGGCACCATTGGCGCTCTGACCCTCGGATTTGTCGCTGCTGCGGTTTTCGCCACCGTTGGATTTGCCGTGAGTGCAACGGTATCCGCCAGGGAGCGATTGACCGAGTTTGCCTTGCTCCGTGCCCTCGGCCTCGCACCCCGGCAGCTCGCGGCATGGCTATCGCTCGAACAGGGGGTGTTGGTAGTCCTGAGCTTGGCCCTCGGAACACTCGTGGGGGCCGTCTTGACCGCAGCCATCCTGCCTCTGGTATCGCTGACGCAGGAGGGCGCTAATGCAGTGCCAGGGGTGACAGTCATCTTCCCCTGGTCGACGGTTTTCACACTCGAGCTGGCGGTGTTGGCGGTCCTCGGGGCGATGGTCATCGTGATGACCCTTCTGCTGCGTCGGCTCGGTCTGGGCACACTTCTCAGATTGGGGGAGGATTGATGGCGGACCGTCGGCCGAACCCTCCCCCAAGCGTCGGATGGCGTGTTATCCGTCGGCAGCTCACCTCTGGCGTATCTGTCGTGATAACCATCTTCCTTGCGGTGTTTCTGACGACGGCGGCTCTGGCGATCACACCTCGTCTTTTCGAACGTGTTTCCAACGATGCTCTACGGGAAACGTTGTCCGACCCCCTTCCAGAGCAGAGGAACATCGCCGTCTCGCGGGCCACACGTCTCGGGCCCTCCCGCGTGGACAACCCTTTCATGCGATTGGAGACAACCGGCGAGAACTTTGCAGAGCAAGAGATGTCCGACCTGGTGAGGTCCATCATCTCTCGCCAAACCTACGTTGCTGATTCAATGCAGTTCAAAGTATTCCCGCTACCCGGCGATGAGGAGGGACCATTCCCATCCTTCGTCAGGTTTCGTTATCAGCAGGGAATCGAAGATGAGCTGGAACTGGTTCAAGGGTCGCTACCGCAAACCCGAGACCCGATCCCGACGTTCGTCGGGCCGGGATGTCCCGAGGACCCCAGGGAGTTGGAGAGCTTCGAGGAAACCGACGACGTCGATTGTCACCTCGAAGACGTTCCCCACTACGAGGTGGCGATGACCGCCGAGACCCTGTCGGTTCTGAACTTTGGTCTCGGCGACATGGTCATTCTTCGCCCCGACACGACAGACGGTCTGCTGGCACAGGTCGACAGAGACGACCTCGACTATCAAGTCATCTTGACTGTCTCCGGCGTTGTCGAACTCACCGATATCGCCAAGGACTACTGGTACGGCGATGAACGTCTTCACCGAGCAGCCATCACCGAGAACGCCGACCTCAGAATCATCTTTGCCACCGGTCTCATCGATCCAGACGACTATCGACGTCTTCTCCGTGACCTGACACCGGCCAACTGGCGGTACACGTGGAGATATTTTGTCGACCCCGAACTCATCGATTCAGAAAACGCTGCCGAGCTCCTGGCGGACGTGAGCAACCTCCAGATCGGGTTTCGCTCTGTCAGTGCGTTGTCAAGTGGCTACTCCGTCGTTACTTCACTACCGGAGCTGATTGGCACCTTCATCGAACAGCGGCAGCTCACAGCCTCGTTTGTATCAACAGTTCTGGTCGGATTGTTTGCCACCGCAATCGCGGTCATTCTGTTACTCGCCGGCCTGGTCACCTTGAGGAATCGAGCATCGATCGTCCTGATTCGCAATCGTGGCGGCTCTCGGGGCCAATTGACACTCACCACGTTCTATCAGGGGGTGCTTCTGACGGCCCCGGCTGCTGTGTTGGGATATGTTTTCGCCGCCTGGCTCGTGCCCGACACCGAAATCCTTTTGCCCTTTCGCATTGTCTTTGCCTTTGCGGCAGCTGCAATTGTGGTCTTTGTCTATGCCACGTCGGCGCTGATTCGACGGAGACTCGGCTTGGTGCAGCGCGAGCAAGACTCGGCGTTGGCCAAACCGTCAGGACGGAGACTGGTGATCGACACAGCCATCGTGGTGTTCGCAGTCGCATCGGTCACGATCTTGAGACGTCGCGGGCTCACTGATGGACTGACGGTCGGTGCCACGTTCGACCCTCTTCTGGCGGTCGCTCCGGCATTGCTCGGCCTGGCAACCGGTGTCGTCCTGCTCAGGCTGTACCCGTATCTAATCAGGGCGGTCTCTTGGATCTTCTCCAAAGGAAGGGGCCTGGTCCCCTTCGTAGGCTTTCGTCGGATCCTGCAGCAAGCCCCTGCAGCACGCGTGCCCCTGCTTGCAATTGTGATCGCAGTGTCCGTGGCGGTGTTCTCATCGATCGCCAACACTTCGATTGCTGACGGTCAGAAAGCGTCCGCATTTCAATCCGTTGGGGCCGACTATCGCATCACCGGAAGCGGACCAAAGGTGGCGCTTCCCAGGGCTCTCGATGTGTCCGCTGTCGATTCGATAGAGGCCGCGGCCTTCGGCGTGAGGGATTCGGACGTTCCGGTCACCGTCCGGGGACAGCAGCTCGATGTCGATTTCCTCGCTCTCGAGGCCGCGCAGTACCGGGAGGTGACCGAGGAACACGCGCAAGTTCTACCCGAGTTCATTTTGGCGGAGCCGGAGCCAGGCTCGGGGAGCGTCTCCAATGCGATTCCCGTGATTGTTTCCTCAGGCTGGCCAGCATCCGATCCAGTCCAGGTCGGCGAAACTTTCGTCCTGAATCTCGGACGTCTCCAACCAACGGTGATCGTGCGGGAAATTCGGGACCTCTTTCCAAGTTTGCCTGTCGGGAGGCCATTCGTCATCGCCAATCTCGCGGCAATTGACGCACTCTCGGAGCCCGTGTCCATCAACCGGACGGTCATGTATCTCCGCGGGCCCGAATCTGCAGGTGAGACTATCGCGAGCACTATCGATACACAGACGGTAGGTACGGCCTATGCCTCTCGCTACGACGTGATCGTCGAAGTTTCCGATGCACCCCTGGTTCGGGCGGTTGACAACGGCTTGAAGATCATTTTTGGTCTGTCGCTGGCCTTTGCCATGCTTGCAGCGGTGTCGTCTCTGGCATTGTCGACCGCGGCACGCAGACGGGACTTCGGATACCTGCGGACTCTTGGGCTCGACAGCAGACAGGCCACGGGTGTCACAGTTGTCGAGCAGCTCCCGATGCTCGCTGTAGGCGCTGCCGTCGGCTCTGCACTCGGCATAGGGATCATTCTGGTTCTAAAACCTGTGTTCGAACTGGATGCTTTCACCGGGGGTCTGGTTCCGGCGTCACTCCAATACGACTGGGCGACGATCGTGGCGGCGTTTCTCCTGCTTCTCTTCGTTCTCGCTGTATCTGTGCTTATCTTTGTCCTGGTCAGCCGGAATGATGACCTCGGGAGAATCCTCAGGGTGGGAGACGAGTAGATGTCAAAGGCACTCGAATACCGGATCCTGCAACAGCAGGCCGCAGCCCTCGAGGGGGAGCCGCTTTCTGAGGGCCCACTCATCGTTTGTGAGAACCTCGTCAAGATCTACAAGATCGCAGATCTCGAAGTCGTGGCCCTGCAGGGTCTCGATCTCGTCGTCGACGAAGCGGAGTTCATTGCCATCGTTGGATCATCCGGAAGCGGAAAGTCGACATTGCTGAATATTCTGGGTGGTCTGGACACCCCCTCGGCCGGTGAGGTCGCTGTCGCGGGCTATGACCTTCTCAATCTGAGCCGGCAGGACCGTACCCGATACCGCAGACGCACGATCGGGTTCGTCTGGCAGCAAACAGCAAAGAACCTCCTCCCTTACTTGACCGCTCGAGAAAACGTAGAGATGCCGATGACTCTCGACGGTGGGTCTGGTCGACGGAGGCGAAACAGGGCCATGGAGTTACTGGAATTGGTCGGCCTCGCCGACCGTCAGAGCCACAAACCGGGTCAACTCTCCGGCGGGGAGCAACAGCGGGTTGCGATAGCCACCGCCGTCGCCAACGCTCCAAGGGTCATTTTTGCCGATGAGCCAACCGGCGAGCTCGATTCCAAAACGTCGGCTGAGATCTTCGATGTCCTTCGCCAGGTGAACGAAGCCAACCGAGTGACCATCGTTGTCGTCACCCACGACCCGCTGGTCTCCGAGCACGTCAGTCGAAGCGTTGCCATTCGGGATGGTCGTACCAGCAGCGAGGTCCTGCGACGCACCGAGATCAGTGACGCCGGGGAGCACTCGATCGTCTCTGAAGAATTTGCGGTTCTCGATCGAGTCGGGAGACTTCAGCTTCCCTATGACTATGTCGACGCTCTCGAGATGCAACGTCGAGTTCGTCTGACACTCGACGACGACCACATCAATGTTTGGCCTGACAAACCGAATGGAGACGAGCCCGATGACCAGTAGCACCAGGCTTCGCACCCCGCTCCTGGGCGCGTCGGGATTGGGACGCACCTACACCGGTGGGCCGACTGAGGTTGAAGCACTGAAGAACGTGAACTTGAGTGTGGAACCGGGTTCTTTCGTTGTGGTGCGGGGACGTTCCGGCAGCGGCAAGACCACATTGCTCAATTTGCTTGGGGGTCTCGATCAACCCACCACCGGTTCGGTATCTCTGGAAGGCTCGGAGATAACCACGATGGGCGAGGCGGATCTCGCCGTGATGAGACGGACCAAGATCGGCTTCATATTCCAGGCCTTTGGTCTCATACCGATCCTCACAGCCGCCGAGAATGTCGAGATTCCCCTACGACTGGTGAAGACGAGCCAATCGGAGAGGCGGCAACGGTCACGCGCCCTGCTCGATCTGGTTGGTCTGGCCGACCGGGCCAACCACCGACCACACGAACTGTCGGGTGGTGAACAACAACGTGTGGCGATCGCAAGGGCCCTGGCCAACGAGCCTCGTCTGCTGCTCGCTGATGAGCCAACGGGTCAGCTCGACTCACGAACCGGCAAGACGATCGTCGATCTGATCGTCACCCTGGTTCACGGTGAGGACATAGCAGCAGTCGTTGCCACCCACGATCCGGCCCCGCTTGCGGTGGCTGATCACGTCATCGAGCTCGCCGACGGCGCCATCATCGACGAGGTCCACCGTCGCTCCCGCTAACCCGGGCACCAGGTAGCGGCAAGTGAAACCTCAGGTAGTAACGGTCATATATGATCGGAATCCGCTCATCTTCTCGTCCATCTACTGCTGGCGGCTAGATTTTGCGCCGGTGGGACAGATTCCATTCACTTTGCGCCGCGTCGGGATGCTGACACGCGGGCTGACAACCAATCGAGAATCCCCGAAGTTGGATCGGCTGGCTTCGATCGAAGACCCCGACCAGTTCGTTTGGTCGATCCTCCCCCACGCGGCCAGGTCGTTTGCCACCAGCATCGTCCTCCTCCCCGAACGAGCCTCGAGGGCCGCTGCAGTCGGCTACCTATATGCCCGCATGCTCGACACCTACGAGGACCTTTCCCGCTCCGGTGAGGAGGCCCGACAGTCGCTCGCCACATTTGCCGGCCGGTTCAACGGTTACACCCTGGGCGTCGCGCCACCGGCTCCTCGGCCGGCTGTCGCTGACAACCGGGACCTCACACACATTCTCCTCATCGATAGACATGCGCTGGTTGACGAGGTCTTCCTTCATCTCGACAGCCAGGATCAGGCACTGATTGCGAGCCTGGTCGGGGAAATGGCGGCGGGAATGATCGAGTTCTCGGAGACCTTCGAACGTCAGGGTGGGGTTCTCGACAATGAGGACCAGGTCCTTGGATATTGCCAGAAGGTGATTGGTCTCCCAGCCTTATTCGTCATGCGACTGATGGGTGACAGCCTCATCGGGACGGACACTACGGACGCGCTCGAGTTCTCCGAGCTCATCCAACTTGCCAACATCACCCGCGATATCGAGAAGGATCTTGCGAGAGGTGTCGCCTATCACCCCGCCCTCAGGCCCCACCTCGGGCTGGACGGCACAGGAGTGGAGTCCAAAGCGGTGGCGATGGCGAGACGGGACTTGGTCCTTCTCGCAGTGTCACGGGCTCCTTCGATGCGCCGACTCATGGCAACAGCCAATTTGCCCCGGATGAGTACGGCACGTGCCGGTGCCGTGATGATGATGCTGTTCACCGGACGCCACTACGGCTCACAGACACCACACGGCGACAAGACAAACAGCACTCAAACGGGCCCGACGTCTGCGCTTTTCTTCACTTCCGTGATGGCTGCGGTGTCGCCCAAATGGTCAGAAAAGGTGCTGGTCGGAATAGAAAACGACCTCATGGCGATCGCCCAAACCTGAACGGCGCTCGGACATTGATGTAGCTTTTCGGAATGCCAGTGACGAGTACCGCCTCGCATCAGACCGACGAGACCGTTGTGGCGCTCAATGCCGATGTCGTCGGATACAGCCGACTCCTCGCGGAGGACTTCGACGCTGTAACCGAGACGATGGAGAAGTATCAGCGCCTCGTCGAGGATGAGGTCACCCGCCATTCAGGATCCCTCATCAACTTCGTTGGCGACAACTTCATGGCAGTGTTCGATTCTGCCGCATCCGGGATTGGTGCCGCGATCGGGATTGCGTCCGAAATCGAGTCTCGAAACAGCGAAGTGCCAGCATCGAAGCGGATTCGCTTCAGGATGGGACTCGACGAAGGACAGGTCAGACACACTGGAGACCAGTGCTTCGGTGAAGCCCTCAACGTCGCGGCGCGGATCCAAGCGATCGCGGTTCCGGGAGGCGTCAGCGTCTCCGGCCGGGTCTACAGGTCACTCGATGAGCCTCGGCTCCGTTTTCGACCCATAGGACACCAGAATCTCAAGAACATCCCGGAAGACACGGAGGTCTTCGAGCTCACCGACTTGCCGGCCGGGGAGGGGCTCCATCGGGTGGCCCGTCCCCTGGCACTCGAGCCGCCGACCGTCGCAGTCCTCCCGATACACAATGCCGAAGTCACCGAGTCTCTCCGCTCTGCAAGCGAGCTGATCAGGAGGGATCTCATCCACCGACTTTCCGGGGTTCCCGGTCTGAGTGTTATCGAGGCGAGGGTTGATGACGAAGGAACCAACAGCCGGATCGCCAGATACATGCTCGAGACCGGAGTCCACGAGTTCGGGGACGACGTCAGGCTCTTCGCCACACTCTTCGACATCACCACCTGGAACGTCGTCAAGTCACACAAATGGTCGGGGACAGTGAGTCAGATCCTCGAGATGTCCGAGGATGTGGCCAACGACGTCGCCCGATCGGTCGAAGTGGAGTTGATCGTGGGTGCGCCTGCCGGTCTCTACGCTGAACTGGAAGACGCCGGGACCATCGAGAAGGTCTATCTGGGGTGGTTTCACCTCCGAACAGACACCGAGGAGGGCTGGGCCAAGGCGGTCGACCTCTTCGGCGAGGTGGCTAGTTCGAAACCGGACCTGCCATATGGCTACCTGCTATCGGCCTTTGCCAACTGGATCGCCGCTTCCAACGACTGGGGCTCCGACCCCGACGCAACCTTGGAGCTTGCCAAGGACCAAGCCGAGGTGGCCCTCGGTTTGAGTGACCCCACAGGCATGGCCCAAGCGGTACAGGCGGCAGTACTCATGTCACAGGGACGCGAGGATGAGGCACTGGCGGCGATGGAAGGTCTGGAGATCATCCGTCCCACCTGTGATGTGACCTACGGTCTCGAAGGGAGCGTCCGTCGCTACATGGGCCAGTGGGAGAAGTCGGTGGATCTCATGAACGTTGCAATGAGGCTCACCGGACTGAACAAGCCGTGGTATCCAACGGTGCAGGCGTGTTCCCTGTTCATGGGTGGGCGTATCGACGAATCAGCCGCGTTGGCGGAGATGGTTCTCGAGCACCAGCCGAACAACCTCGAAGCTTTGCTTGTTCTTGCCGCATCTCAGGTCGAGTTGGGCATGGATAGGTCTGCCAGGGCCACGGGTGAGAAGATCAACGAAAAGTTCCCATCCGTCGATATCGCCGAGTGGCTGGAAAAACGGCCATATCACGACCGCTCCCTGGTCGACAGATGGAAGAACGACCTGGCTTCGGCGGGGGCCATCGACATCTCTTGACCAAGCACGGGTGCCCCCGGCTCAGGCGCTCTTCTTGCCCAGCTTTCGTCGCTCTGGTTCCGACAGATAGCGTTTTCGAACTCGAATGGCATCAGGTGTGACCTCGACCAGCTCGTCATCGGAGATCCATTCGACGGCAAGCTCGAGATTCATCTGACGTGGGGGTTTGAGCTTGATCGCCTCGTCTGAGGCATGGGTCCTGATGTTGGTGAGCTCTTTGGCCTTCGTCGGGTTGACCACCATCTCGTCCGGGCGAGACGCCTCCCCGATGATCATCCCTTCGTAGACTTCCACACCCGGCGCGAGGAACATCTCGCCCCGTTTCTGCAGGTTGTCGAGAGCAAAACCGGTGACGACACCCTTCCGATCCGCGATCATCGCCCCACCAACACGGTGAGGCAGATCACCGACCCAGGGAATCCAACCCGCCTGATGCTGATGAATCAACGCGGTGCCACGTGTTGCAGTCATCAGTGCCGACCTGAAGCCGAGCAGACCCCGCGAGGGCGCCTCGAGAG